>NZ_JAGIXF010000123.1:0-14640 GCF_021483755.1 Burkholderia sp. WTPI3
GGGCCTTGATCGCGGCGGAGGCGGGGGCGGCCGAAGCGAGTGCGTGGGACGGCGTCGCGGCGGGCACGCGCGCGAACGGCGCTTCGGTGGCGGGATCGTGGACGACGATGAACGCGTCGCTTTCCGGGACGACGAAGCGGCCGTTCACGTAGTTGCGTTCGGTTCGCATGAAGAGGCTCCTCCAAGGGGTGCGGGCGGATCGCTTCGGATGGCGAAACGCGCGACAACAGGACAGGAGCCATTCTGTTCATGCGTTTATTGCACGACAAACGACTTATTTTCGCGTCGAGCATGAGAAAAACGCACGTTACTCGGCCGGGCAACCGGAATCGCCCGTCATACAAGGCCACCGCGTCGACCGGGACGGCGGGCGGCGGCGGCACCGGCGGGGGTATTCCCCGACTGATTTGCGTGTGTCGGGGCGCGGGAGCCGGCAGGGCGGCGCCCGTCAGCCAGGCGACGCGTGAACAGGCCCTAGCGCAGCGGCACCTGCGGCAGCGGCGATGAAGGTTCGAGGTGGCGTTTCGCGAGCCACACTTCCTGTTGCAGCCAGTCGCGGAACTGCACGATGTGCGGCAGGTTCGTCTGTTCGGGGCGCGTGACGAACCAGTACGATTGATGGCCGTCGACGTGTACGTTGAGCACCTGCATCAATTGCCCGGTCGCGAGCTCGCGCGCGACCATGTGGCGGTCGGCGATCGTGATCCCGAGGCCGTCGATCGCCGCGCGGATCGCGTGGTCGAGCAGGTCGAACTCGTAGCCGCCGCGCGTATCGACATCGGCGATGCCGGCGGCCTTCAGCCAGTGCTGCCAGGTCAGGTAGCGCTGGTCGTCGGTCGCGAGCACGTGCAGCAGCGTGAAGCGGTTCAGGTCGATCGGCGCGCCGTCTTGCCGCAGCCGTGCGTAGAGCGCGGGGGCGCAGACGGCGATATGCTGCTCCTGCATCAGCAGTGCGTTGTCGAAGCCATCCCATTCACCGTCGCCGAAGCGGATCGCGCAGTCGAGCACGCGCGATTCGCCGAGGCTGTCGTGGATCCGGGTCGTGAGGCTCAGCTCGAATTCGGGATGTGCGTCGCGCAGCCGGCCGAGGCGCGGCATCAGCCAGCGCGCGGCGAAGGTCGGCGGGACGTTGGCGCGCAGGCGGTTCAGATGGGTTTTCTCCTGCAGGCTGCGCACGGTCAGCTCGATCTTGTCGAACGACTGCTGCAGCGCGCGCAGCAGCACGCGCCCGGCCGCCGTCAGTTCGAGCTGGTGATGGCGGCGCTCGAGCAGCGTTTCGCCGAGCTGGCCTTCGAGCTGGCGCACCTGCCGGCTCACCGCGCTCTGCGTCACGTTGAGCAGTTCGGCCGCGCGTGTAAAGCTGCCGGTGCGGCCGGCCATCTCGAAGGCTTTCAGCGCATTCAGCGCCGGCATCTTGCGTCTCACGGGGCGGTGTCGTGTTTGGTGCGGGATGCTTATTGTAGGCGGGTGGACGGCGGCGCGGCGGGAACGACGAATGACGTGGCCGGCCGATGGGCCGCGTGCAACGGATATCGGGGTTTTCACGACCTGCCGGGCGGCGCGCTTTTCTGCGATAAAGCTGCGCGCAAGATTGCCGGCGGCCTGGCCGGCAGCCAGACGAAAGACGGAGAGGAAACACATATCATGCGACGCCTGCCATCGTTGATCGCGTTGCGATTTTTCGAAGAAGCCGCGCGTCATCTGAGCTTCAACCGCGCGGCGGTTTCGCTGTGCGTGACGCAAGGCGCGGTGAGCCGGCAGATCCGCTTGCTCGAGGAGGCGCTCGGCGCGAGGCTGTTCGAGCGCGATCACAAGGGCGTGCGTCTGACGGATGCCGGCGAGCGGCTGCTGCCGTTCGTCGGGCAAGCGTTCGACACGATCGAGCGCGGCGTCGGCGAGATCGCCGCCGCACGGCCCGGCGCGAAGCGGCGCCTTACGGTGTCGCTGCCGCCGACGTTCGCGACGCAGTGGTTTTCGCCGCGGCTCGGCTCGCTCGCGGAGGTGCTGCCGGATGTCGAGCTGTCGATCCGCACCGAGCCGGCCGACGATTGCCATTGCCACATCCGCTTCGGGCGCGTGGCGCGGCCGGGCATGCAGTCGGAGCTGCTGATGATGGAGCGCCATGCGCTGGTTGGCGCGCCGCGCCACCGCGGCGACGCGCTCGATGCGCTGCTCGGCCGGCTGCCGTCGCTGCACGTGCTGCACGAGGGCAAGCGCCTGACGTTGTGGGCCGACTGGTGCGAGCAGGCAGGGATCGCGGTCGAGCGGATCGGCGACAGCATCGAGTTCTCGACCCTCGAACAGGCGATCCGCGCGGCGCGCAAGGGCGCCGGGCTTGCCGTGGTCGACCTCACGATGATCGAGGAGGAGATCGCCGAGGGCAGCCTCGTGGAGCTGTCGCCGGTGCTGCCGATCGGGCCGTTCGGTTATTGGCTCGACATCGCGCCGGAGAACGTCGCGATCGAGCCGGTGCGCGCGTTCGCCGCGTGGCTGCGGGAGCAGGCGGCGAGGAAGGGGTAGGGGGGGCGACGATGCGACGCGGCTGATCGGGACGTTGGAAAACCCGAGCCTCGTCCTAATCCGGCACGCATGGTCTCCGCGTTGTTATCCGTTAAAGATGGTTACCGTGCCGGCTGTGGGTCATTGGGTCATTGATCGGGGTCCTGGCCGAAATGGAGAAGGGTTTTCCGGCGCCCGACGGCCCTTGCTTCAGCTTCCGAAATGATGGGCAACTGACTCTTCGAGTGATCGATGCGCCCCGTATCGAAGACTTTTCTTGGTGGCCGTGATATGGGCTGGCTGGCGGGGCGCAGGCCGTGCTCCGCGGCAAAGCCGCGCATGACGCGCGCCAGGCTGTCATGGAGCGCGTTCGCGATGAACGTACCGATGACCTGCATGGTTTCTACGCGGTGCCCGATTGTCGAGCGATCTCGCTTCGCCGCAGTGCGTTCGATCCGGAATCCCGTGATGCGACAGCGCTTTACAGTCATTCGTAAATCTCCTTTTCAATCAGGTATGCGCGCAGCGCCCGCACGGACTCGCGATGCGGTGCGACGTCGAATGTCATCCACCGGTGGGACCCGGCTACTCGCCAGAAGTCGCGACCGACTCTCGTCGCGTAAAGTGCCCGCAGCGATCGAAGGGACCCGTCGGCCAGCCCGATCGGGTATCCGCGGAAGTACTGGAACAGCGCTGCTTCGTCATCGTGCTCGCCGGGAATCGGTGCATCGAAGCCGAATCTCGGCCACGCGTAGTATCCGTAGAGTCGTGGGCCGCCGGGTTTCGGCGCAGCCTTTCGACCGCCCACGGCCAGTGCGACGATCCGAGGGATGCCCAAGGTAGCGCACGCTCGAGCGATTCTCCAGAGCATGGCCGCGCCGAGTCCGACGACCGCGCTGTCGGAAAGATCGATGGTCTCTAGTTCGAGTACGGACGCGTCCGTGCTTCGAAGGACGGATATCCGATTCTCGGATCGGATCAACGCCGGGTGGGTGACGGCGAAAGTCAGCCTGCCTGAACTGTCGAGATAGCTCTGGATATCCGATTCGGCCGGCGCGCCGCACAGGGACACGAGCAACTCGTCGGTGACTTCGCCTTCGATACCAAGCAGCGCGGGAATGTCCAGATCGTTTCGCTCGACTGTCAGTCGATCGTCGAAGTAAATCGCTTCGTACGGGAGAACATGGCTGAGATCGACATGAAGGGCCGGCATGGTCGTGCACAGGAAACGGAAAGCCCCAGCATATCGCCGCGAATCCGGCGGCCCCAGTCTGCCGAACAGTCAGCTCGAACGTGCCGCAGCGGGGTGTCCCGCCGGGCTTCCGCCCGGTTCGTACCGATACACACGATGTCGCGTCGCGCCTGCCGGCAGGCCCGGCCCTTCCGGCAAGCGCGCCGCGCATCGGTCTTTCAATGCCCGGCCGCCTCCTCCAGCGTCAGGTGCTTCGTCTCCGGTGCCCACGCGATCGACACGATCATCCCGACCAGCAACACGCCGGCCAGCGCGAACATCGTCGCGTGAAAACCGAGCGTCGCGATGCCGACCGGCAGCAGGAACGTGCCGATCGCCGATCCGAGCCGGCTGCACGCGATCGCGAGGCCGACGCCGCTTGCGCGTACTTCGGTCGGGAAGCACTCGGGCGGAAACACGCCGACAAGATTGCTGAATGCCGACATCGTCAGCGTGAACACGGCAAACGCAACGATCATCGCGATGGCCGCCGACGACGGCAGCAGCGCCAGCGCGACGAGCGACGCGCACGTTACCGCGAACGACCCGATCAGGAAGCCGCGCCGCGACAGCCGGATCGTGAGCCAGATTCCGATCAGCGCGCCGAGCACGAGGAAGCCGTTCAGCATCAGGTCGGCGCCGAAGCCTTCGGCGAGGCCGATCGTCTTCAGGATCGTCGGCAGGAACGTGTAGATCGCGAAGTACGGAATCACCAGGCACACGAAGAACGCGCAGTTGAAGATCGTGCGGCGAATCAGGTCGCGCTGGAACAGTCGGGCAAAGCCGCCGTGCGCGTGCGGTTCGGTGGCGCCGTCGAGCATCACGTGCGGCCCGAAGTGCTTTGCGACGATCGCGCGCGCTTCGCGCTCGCGGCCCTTGCCGAGCAGCCAGCGCGGCGATTCGGGCGTGCCGATCCGCAACACGAGCACGACGAACGCCGGCAGCGCGGCCGACGCCAGCAGCCAGCGCCATGCGTCGGGCGCGACGTCGCTGTAGGCGAGGCCGAGCACGTTCGCGGCGACATAGCCGATCGTCCAGATCACGCTGAACGAACCGAGCAGCGCGCCGCGATGCTTGCGCGGCGAGAATTCGGCGAGGATCGCGTGGCCGACCGTGAAGTCGCCGCCCATCCCGAAGCCGATCAGCACGCGCAGCAGGCACAGTTCGAGCGGCGACGACACGAAGAACTGCGCGAACGCGGCTGCGGTGATGATCACGAAGCTCGTCAGGAAGATCTTCTGGCGGCCCATCCGGTCGGACAACCAGCCGAACACGAGGCTGCCGAAGAAGATGCCGACCAGTGCCGAGCTGCCGATCATCCCCATCCAGAACGCATCGAGCGGCATCTGCTTGCCGAGCGCGGCCAGCGCGTAGCCGATCGTGCCGAGCGTATAGCCTTCGGTGAAATGCGCGCCGAACGTCAGCCCCGCGATCTTCACGTGGAAGCGGTTGAGCGGCACGTCGTCGAGTGCGACGGGGTGGTGCGGCACATCGGCGCCGCGCGACGGCGGCAATGCGCGCGCCGTGCCGGATTGAAGGTTGGCTTGATTCAAGCTGTCTCCTGGATTGTTGTGCGTCCGGCATGCGACGTGCGGGCATCGAACGACGCCGGGAAGCCGTGCCGGGCGCCGCGCGGCCGGATGGCGCGCGGCGCATGTCGAGCGTCGGGACCGCCGGGCGCGGTCAGCGGCCGAGACCGGCCATCAGCGTGTACTTGAGCTCCACGTACTCGTCGAGGCCGTACTTCGAGCCTTCGCGGCCGAGCCCCGATTGCTTGACGCCGCCGAACGGCGCGACCTCCGTCGAGATGATCCCGTCGTTGACGCCGACCATCCCGCTTTCGAGCGCTCCGGACACGCGCCATGCGCGGCCGAGGTCGCGCGTGTAGAAGTACGCCGACAGACCGAACGGCGTGTCGTTGGCCGCGGCGACGGCTTCTTCCTCGGTCGTGAAGCGGAAGCAGCCGGCAACGGGGCCGAAGGTTTCCTCTTCGGCGATCAGCATGTCGGGTGTCATGCCGGTCAGCACGGTCGGTTCGTAGAAGGTGCCGCCGAGCGCGTGGCGCTTGCCGCCGGTGAGCACGCTCGCGCCTTTCGCGGTCGCGTCGGCCACATGCCGCTCGACCTTGCCGAGCGCCGCTTCGTTGATCAGCGGCCCCTGGTCGACGTCGCCCGCGAGCGCGTTGCCGACGCGCAGTGCGCGCACCGCGTCGGCGAGCTTGCGCGTGAAGGCGTCGTACACGCCGTCCTGCACGAGGAAGCGGTTCACGCACACGCAGGTCTGCCCCGTGTTGCGGAACTTCGATGCGATCGCACCCTGCACGGCCGCGTCGAGATCGGCGTCGTCGAACACGATGAACGGCGCGTTGCCGCCGAGTTCGAGCGACAGCTTTTTCAGCGTGTCGGCCGACTGCTTCGCGAGCAGCTTGCCGACGCGTGTCGAGCCCGTAAACGACAGCTTGCGCACGACGGGCGAATGCGTGAGCGCCTCGCCGATGGCGACCGCGTCGCCCGACACGACGTTGAACACGCCGGCCGGCACGCCCGCACGCTCGGCGAGCACCGCGAGCGCGAACGCCGACAGCGGTGTTTCCTCGGACGGCTTCAGCACCATCGTGCAGCCCGCCGCGAGCGCGGGGCCGGCCTTGCGCGTGATCATCGCGAGCGGGAAATTCCACGGCGTGATAGCCGCGACGACACCGACCGGTTCGCGCGTGACGACGATCTGCGCGTCAGGCTTCGGGCTCGGGATCACGTCGCCGTACATCCGCTTCGCCTCTTCCGCGAACCATTCGAGAAAGCTCGCCGCGTACGCGACTTCGCCGCGGGCTTCCGCGAGCGGCTTGCCCTGTTCGCGCGTCAGCAGCTCGGCGAGCGCGTCGCGATGTTCGAGCATCAGTTCGCCCCAGCGTTTTACCCGGGCGCCGCGCGCCTTCGCGGTCAGCGCGCGCCAGCCGGGCAACGCGCACGCCGCGGCGTCGATCGCGCGCTGGGCGTCGTCCGCGCCGCCTTTCGCGACTTTCGCGATGGTCTCGCCGGTCGCGGGGTTCAGCACCGCATAGGTCGCGTCGCTCGCGCCATGCGGTTCGTGCCATTCGCCGCCGATGTAGTGGCCGGTTCTGAGAAATTCGGTCATCGTGTGTGGTCCCTTCAATCCGTGAAGCTGCCCTGCGCCGGGCGCGACGCGCGCGCGATGCGCCGGCCGGCCGTGTAGTCGTTGATCAGGTCGCACGGCGTGTAGTTGCGTTCGAGCTCGTGCAGTTCGTCTTCGCCGAGCCGGGTTTCGAGCGCGCCGAGTGCGCTGTCGAATTGCGCGACGGAATCGGCGCCGACCAGCATGCTGGCAATGCCGGGACGGCTCAGCACCCAGGCCTGCGCGATTTGCGCGGGCGGCACGCCGCGCCGCTTCGCGACCTTCGCGACCGATTCGGCGATCGCGAGCGATGCCTCGTCACCGTACATCTGCGCGGTGAAGAAGTCGGTCTGGTTGCGCGTCGATTGCGACTCGCAGGTCAGCAGGCCGCGTGCGAGCGGGCTGAATACCGACACGCCGACGCCCTGGTCGATGCAGTACGGCACCATTTCGCGCTCTTCCTCGCGATATGCGAGGTTCAGCTGCAACTGCATGTTGATCGGCTTGTCCCAGCCGTTGCGCTCGCACGCCTGCATGATCTTTGCGAATTGCCACGTATACATCGTCGACACGCCGATATAGCGGGCCTTGCCCGCGCGCACGATGTCGTGCATCGCGCTCATCGTTTCCTCGACGGGGGTGTTCACGTCGAAGAAGTGCAGCATGAAGATGTCGACGTAGTCCATTCCGAGACGCTTCAGCGACCCATCGATGCCGTCCAGCACGTGCTTGCGCGAATGGCCGCCGGCGTTCGGATAGCTGCCCATGTCGTAGCCGACCTTCGTCGTGACGACGAGCTCCTCGCGGCGCGCGTTGCGCTTCAGGATGCGGCCAACCACTTCCTCGCCGACGCCTGTCGAATAGAAATCCGCGAGATCGATGAAGTTGACGCCGGCATCGAGCGCGCGGCGCACGATCGGTTCGCTCTGCGCTTCGTCGAAGATCCACGGCTTCCATTCGGGCGTGCCCATGTTCATCGTGCCGAGGCACAGCCGGGACACCTTCAGGCCGGACTGGCCGAGGCGGACGTATTCCATGCTTCCTCCTGATTCGGCCTTGCCGGCCGTTCGTTGTCGGTCAGTGCTTGTTCGGCGTGTAGAACGGGTTCGATACGTCGCGCGCGGCGGCGAACACCGCGTCGCGATGCGGCAGCCCCTCCATCGCGGCGACGATCGCGTTGCGGCACGCGCGGTAGTTGTTCTCGAACACGGCGTCGAGATCGTCGGTCTTCGGGTTCACCCAGTTCGCCGACACGACGACCCAGTCGTTCTCCGCTTCGGGCGGCAGCGTGCCGTTTTCGAGCGCTTCGGCGACCGCCTTCGCGATGCCGGCCTGCGAGGCGCCCCACGTCGCATTGCCGTGGAAGTCGCCGTCGATCTGCGCCTTGTTCACGTACAGCGTGAGCGGCTTGGTCGGTATGCCCGGCTGCGCGATCACGACGAACGGCGCATGGCCGGCCGACGGCGTCGCGAGTGCGGTCGCGAACGCCTGCCCGGCGGGACCGTTGCGCGGGCCGATCAGCACGTTGATGTGCGCGAGGTTGACGCCGGGGCCCTCGAAGCCTTCGCCGATGAAAAGCTGTCTGGGTTGCAGTGCGGTCATTGCTGTGTCTCGTCGATGAGGTTGGTGTGAGGCGATTGTCGGGGGCCGCGGCGCGGCCGGTGAATCGATGTTTTCTGATCGAGGTATGAGTTTTCGTCGTCTCCGGGAAAGCCCTGAACGCCGCGCGCGAACGCCCGCCGGCCGGGCGGCCGGTGCTTCGGGACGGTGTCGCGGAACGGGCGGTGCGGGCGGACGGCTGCCTGCCGGCTCCGGGTTTGTCATACCCGGGCAGGGGTTGGAGGGCCGTGCGGGTCTGGACAACAATCGGCATCGCCAGTCCTATCTTTCGTCGCCCCGTCCTTTTTCGAAAGCGAGTAATTCCGATGGCAGCCATTCAGAAGCCCGATTGGTCGAAGCTGAGTTCGCTCGACCCGGAGCTGATCCGCGCATTCGTTGCCGTCGTCGAGAGCGGCGGCTTTACCGCGGCGGCCCGGCAGCTGCATCGCACGCAGTCGACCATCAGCCTGCGGATCCGGACGCTCGAGGAGCGGCTCGACACGCACTTGTTCATGCGCAACAGCCGGCGGCTCGAACTGTCGCGGGACGGCGAGAACTTCCTGATTCACGCGCGGCGGATCATCCAGGTGCAGAACGACGCGATCATCGCGCTGAAGCAGACGAGCAGCGACCGCGGCGTCGTGCGTTTCGGGTTGCCCGAGGATTACGCGGAGTTGTGGCTGCCCGACCTGCTGAAGTCGTTTTACGCGCTGCGGCAGGGTGCGCGCCTGCACGTGCATTGCCGGATGTCGCTCGAACTGGTCGAGCGGCTGCAGGCAGGCGAGCTCGATGTCGCGCTGGTGGTGCGGCATGGGCCGAATGCGGGCGGGCGGTTGCTCGGCCGCCACGACGTCGTGTGGGCCGCGCATCGTGACTTTGTGCTCGACCCGCTCGCCTCGGTGCCGCTCGCGCTGTTTCCTGAAACCTGCTGCTACCGGCAACGCGGGCTGCAGGCGCTCGCGACCGCCGAGCGGCCGTATCACGTCGTCTATACGAGCCAGAGCCCGACCGGCATCAAGATCGCGGTGAACCACGGCGCGGCCGTCACGATGATCGACCGCTGCACGCTCCCCGGGAACTGGCGCGTGCTGGACGACGCAGACGGTTTGCCGCCGTTGCCGCCGGCCGATCTCGAGTTGCATCGCTCGCCCGGCATCTGCGATCCGTTGACCGACGATCTGGTCTCGCTGATCGAGGCGATGGTCGACGAACGGCGGCGGGCGTCGCTCGAGGCGTTCGCGTAGTCGAGCGCCCGGCGTGTGGATGCCGGGGCGGCAGGCCGGCATTCCGTCGAGCCGGGAGTCCCGGAATCGGGAAGGCCGGTGGACGGCGCGGGTGCTGCCGCATGCCGCTTTTTGCGCCGCAATGCCGTTTTTTTGCACGGCGTTTATATCTCTTCTTCTAAGCTCGGGATGTGTTGAACAGCCGCGACGGCCTCCGTCCGTTCCATGACCTTCATCCATCCCGTCCCCGCTTTCGATGTCGCCGGCCGCCAGTTGCGCACCGATGAGCGCCGCAGCGTCATTCCGTTTCCTTTGGCGCGCCCGCGCCTGCAACTGCCCGTCACGCTGACGGCCGGTTCCGCCGCGCTCGCCCACGCCCGGCTCGCGGCGCTCCTGCATTCCCCGCTCGGCGTCCATGTCGTCAGCGCGCGCACCGTGCGCAACGTGATCCACGTGCAATTCGACATCGCGGCGGAGGATCTGGACTTCACGCTGCGCATGCTGATCGCGCTGCAGGCCGACGCGATGATCGGCCCCGTCGCCCGCCGGTTGCATGTCGGATCGCAGCACCGCCAACCCGGGGCGCGCTGATTGCTTGTTCGGTCCGCCACCTTTTCTCCGGTTGCCGTGTTGTCGGTGAACCGGTCGCGGTGGACGTTCGTGCGCCGCGTCGTACGCGGCGCTGGCCCTCGACAGGGAGGATTCATGTATCTCGCGGAAGAAGTGCGCATCGCGCGGCCGGCAGGCCGGCGCGTGCGGGTCGCGACGCTGCCGTCGGGCAGGCAGCTCGCCCGGCAGTTGATGGTGACGGTTCGCGCGGCAGACGTGCTGCTGCGCCAGGCGATCCGGATGCCGGATCGGCATCAGTGGTCGGTCGACCTCGAGCGGGTCGACGCGGCCGGCGGCCCGTTGGCCGCATGGGATTCACACGTGACGTTCCGCATCGCCAAGGTGTTCGAGCCGGCTGTCGACGCGAACGCGCGGGCCGGCGATCCCGACCAGGTCGCCGTCGACATCCGGTTGTTTCTGCCCGAGCAGGCCTATCTGGGCGAACAGCGTGTCGGCATTTTCGGCCGGCGGCATGGCAACCGGTTCGGCGCGACGCTGTCGGTGACGGCCGGGTCGCAGTGGGGCGGCCGGCGCAACGAATGCATTCCGCCCGCCGGGCGGCACGTGCATGGCGACACGCTCGAGGCGCTCGTCGACACGGTTGCGGGCATCGTCAACGCGGCGCTGCTGGCCGCGGGCCATCCGCGAGCGGGCGATTCGTGACGCCGCCTGCAGCGGCGCCTGATCGCGCTCAGGCGTCGCTGGTCTGCCCGGTTTGCCTTTGCAGATCTTCCATCAGTTGTTCCGCGAGAAAGTCGCATGGCGGGCGCTTCGATTTCGTGCTGCGCGCGAGGATCAGCTCGAGCGGCGGCAGATCGGGCAGCCCGTGCGAGCGGCCGAGCATCGACAATTGCGCGGGAATCGCGCAGCGCGCGAGCGGCGCGACCGCGAGGCCGGCTTCGACCATGCTCAGCAGTCCGAGCAGGCTCGGGCTTTCGTAAGAGGTCCGGAACGGCAGCTTCGCGCGTTCGAGGCTGCGGATCGCGTTCTCGCGCGCGACGCTGCCCGGCATGAACACCGCGATCGGCAGCGGCCGTTCCTCCCATACGCGCGGCCCGTTCGTCATCGCGGCCCATGCCATCGGCTCATGGCGGATGAAGTCGCCCGACAGCCCCTTGATGCGCGTGCCGCACACGAGGTCGACGGTGCCGTCCTTCAGCAGCGGCGCGAGCGCGCTACTCGGCAGCCCGATCACCTGGATCTCGACCTTCGGATAGGTCGCCGAGAATTTCTTCAGCACCGACGGCAGCAGCGACGACGCATAGTCGTCCGGCACGCCGATCACCACCTTGCCGGTCACTTCCGGGCGCACCACGGCCGCCCATGCCTCGTCGCGCAGCGCCAGCATTCGTCTGGCGAATCCCAGCAAGACCTCGCCTTCGCGCGTGAGCACGATGCTGCGCGGCTTGCGCACGAACAGCGGCCGACCGATTGCGTCCTCGAGGCTCTTGATCTGCATGCTCACGGCCGACTGCGAGCGGTTCACGGCCTCGGCCGCACGGGTCATGTTGCCGGTTTCGGCGACGGCGACGACGGTGGCCAGCACGTCGTGATCGAGCATCTTCATCGGTATCAGGAAAACTGAATGTAACGATCAACATTATGCGTTTTTATTGTCGCAAGGTGTCTGCCATAGTGGAATCACACCGGCTGCATCGTCCGATGCAGCACGGCAATTGCGCCGGCGTGGCCGACATGCAGCGTTGAACAGGGAAAGTGGTGTACCGATGATCGATCATCCGTTGCGCGCCGCACTGGCCGCGGAATTGCATGCCCGGCCGTTCCTGCGGCTCGCCGAAGCCGTGTCGCTCACGCACTATGCGATCTACGCGGACGGCCAACCCGATCTTCACGAAACGCTATTGCACGCGCTGTGCCGCGACACCGGCATCGAAGCGCCGCACGAAGGCGCGACGCACTACGCGGTGCAGTCGTCGTCCGGCTGGCATCTGAAGTGGGAACGCCACACCGAATTCTCGACCTTCACGTTCGTCGCGCCGCGCCGCGACACCGGCTATTTCGACGATCTCGCGATCGAGGGCATCCCGGCCGCGTGGTTCGCGCGGCTCGCCGGGATCCGTTTCGTCGCGGTGCGCATGGAGTTGCTGTCGGGCGACGCCGCTCGGCTCGTGTGCGGCGACCTGCGCCGCTGGATCGACGGGCCCGCGCTCGTCGGCAGCAACGTGCTCGGCGGCGGCAAGGTGTTCTGCGACTGGCATGTGCGTGCCGACGGCTTCATGCGCTTTCTCGTCGTCGACGAGGATTTCCGCGAGGAGCAGGGCGGCCGTTTGCTGCAGCGCCTCTATGAGATCGAGACGTACCGGATGATGGCGCTGCTCGCGTTGCCGGTTGCGCGGCAGATGAGCCGCGAGCTCGACGAGATCCATGCGGCGCTGCATGCGCTGATGCAGCGGATGGATGCGAGCGGCGCGGCCGGCGACGACGCGGCGCTGCTCGTGAAGCTCACGCATCTCGCGGTGCGCGTCGAGGCGCTGTCGGGCTCCGGCGGGCGTTTCAGCGCGTCGCGCGCGTACGAGAAGCTCGTGCTGGCGCGCATCCAGGAACTGCGCGAGGAGCGCATCGAAGGCATGCCGACGATCGCCGAGTTCATGGAGCGGCGCTTCGCGCCGGCGATGGAAACCTGCCGCAGCGTGTGGGCGCGTCACGAGCAGATCGCCGCGCGGATCGCGCGTGCCGTCGACCTGCTGCGCACGCGCGTGAATCTCGCACAGGAAAAGGATGTGACGCGATTGCTGGCGGGCATGGAGCGCACCGCTCGCAACCAGCTTCATCTGCAGCACGCGGTCGAAGGGCTGTCGGTGGCAGCCATTTCGTACTACGTGCTGTCGCTTGCGGCCGCGGCGTTCAAGGCGCTGCACGTGATGAACCTGCCGGTCGATCCCGAACTGGCGGAGGGCCTGCTGATCGCGCCGGTCGTGTTCGCGGTGATTCACATCACGCGGCGCACGCGCGCGCAGCTGGCGCGCTCGGAGGCCGCGCATGACGGCGCACCCGTGCATGCGGCGGCGTTGAAGCAGGCAAGCTAAAACATTAACGACATATCAAAGGAGTGGAGATGAATCCTGCAAAAACGCAACCCGGATTTTTCAGCAGCCTCGACGCGTTCGACGAGCCGGTTTGGGACGAAACGGGTGCGCCGAAAGAAGCACACGTGACGTCGTATCAGGCCGCGATGCTGGAGCCGACGACGTCGCTCGTCGGCGGCACGTTCGATCGGCCGGATGTCGCGGCGGTGGCGATTCTCGGATACAACTGACGCGGTGTCGAACGTGGTCTTGATGCGGGCAAGCTGACAGCTGCGTCAGCTTGCCGCGTTCGGGCGGGCGAATAGCATGCAGACAGACTGGAGCGATGAAGCAGGTGGCTCAATCGCCGGAGAGATCGCTGCTTGACCCGCCATGAGGGATCTGGCTCGGTAGATGTACCCATGCGGTAGCCAGGGCGCGCACCGTCTTGTCCGAAATGTCGTCGACCGTGCGGCGTTCACCGAAGGTGAACGGCGGCACCTTCGAGTTCGGATCCGGACTCTTGTAGCACCAGTCGCGGCCTTCGTAGTCGGGCAGGCTGCCGCCGCTCGTCCACGAGAAGTTCGGCGACGGCATCATCAGCGCGATCAATTTCCGGCGCGACGTGAAGAAGGTCGACGATCCGGACGGCGGTTCGCGCGCGGTGATCACGCTCGACGGCAATTACCTGCCGACCAAGCCGTTCTGATGCGGCTGCCGCGCCGTGGCCGCGAGGTCGTGCGGCGCGGCACCGCTGCCGCGACCGCTCGTTTTCCCCACCCTCCGCTTCGCCCGCCGGCCATCGTGCCGGCCGGGTTTCCCGCATGGCCGCGCGGGCGCTAGCCGCACCCCGTTTTCCCGCCCTTTCTCACATCGATTCCGTTCAATGTCCGGAACGGAAATCCGCGATCCAAAAAGTTTTTGACGGGTTTAAAAATTCGCACTGGAGACGACAGATGCGTGTGGAAAGCCCGATGAAAACCGATGAAACCATCACGACAGCCAGCATGGCGAACGAAGCCGGCGATGTGCCCGAGCGGCCGCCGACGATCGCCATGCGCAATGTGTCGCCACCGTTGCGTGCGCCGGCCGGATGCCGCCGCCGATCGTCGCGCCTTGCCCCCGACACCCGCCGTCCTGCGCCACACGATCCGGATGAGGAATCGCTCGATCCCTCTCCGCCGGCACCGTGCGACCGTACAGCCGGTCGCGCCTGACATCCGACATTCGCTTACTTTTTCAACACGGACCATCATGAAACGGGATTCATTCAGCATACCTGATGCAGTGCGTCGCGACGCGACGACGGACATGCTCAAGC
>NZ_JAGIXF010000124.1:0-14548 GCF_021483755.1 Burkholderia sp. WTPI3
CTCGACGTGCAGGAGACGCTCGACGACGAAACCGCGACGCGCAGCGATCCGTGCCTGCCCGTGTCGCCGCGGCAGATCGTCGCGAGCCATCCGGGCCTCGCGGTCGGCAGCGATGCGTGGACCGACTGGACACTCGTCGAGCAACATCCGCACCTCGTCTACCGCGTGCGTGCGCACGTCGCGAAGGACTGAGCGCCATGTCCGCCGACGCCTTGTCCCTGCCGTTCGCCGAACCGCACAGCGCGCCCGACGAAATCACCGCGGTGAGCTGGAACCTGCACAAGGGCCGCTCGCCGCTCGGCTTCACCGCGTGGAACGCGATGCGCAACTGGATGCAGTCGACGCACGCCGACGTGTATTTTCTGCAGGAAGCGATGGCGCGCCGCATGCCGCGCCCGGTGCTCGCGCCCGGCTTCGGCTCGCCGATGGACGACGCGGTCGACGACGTGTGGCACTGCCAGGCCACCGAGATCGCGCATGCGCTCGACTGGAAGATCGCACTGGGTCCGAATGTGTTCAAGCCGTCGTGGCGGCACGGCAATGCGATCCTGTCGCCGCACCCGCTCGACCTCGGCGGCCGCTGGGACATCTCCGCGCACCGCTTCGAGCGACGCGGACTGCTGGTCGCGCGCGCGACGCTCGCCGGCTCACGGCCCGTCACGCTGCTGTGCGCGCACCTCGCGCTCACGCGCGCGGCGCGACTGCGCCAGATGCACTGGATCGCACACTGGATCGTGCGCAACGCAGGCGACGGCCCGCTCGTGCTCGCCGGCGACTTCAACGACTGGCGCAACGATTCGGTCGCGCTGTTCGGCGAGATCGGGATGTCCGAGGTCGCGACGCTGCTCGGCCAGTCGGGCCGCACCTTCCCCGCGTTCTCGCCGGCGCTCGCGCTCGACAAGATGTTCGTGCGCGGGCTGACGCCGCTCGAATGGCAGGCGCCGTCCGGCGAAACCGCGTGGCTGTCGGATCACCTGCCGTATATCGCGCGCCTGCGCCTCGATCCGCAATAGCGCACAGCGCGCGCTACAGTAGCGGCTTGCCGTCTTCCGGCCTCGCCACCACGCCGCCATGACCTGCCTGCCGATCCTGCTGCAAATCGCCGTCGTCTATCTCGTCGCGGCGATCACGCCCGGCCCGAACTTCTTCATGATCTCGCAGCTGTCGCTCGCCGGGCGGCGCAGCCTGGGCGCCGCATCGGCGCTCGGTGTCGGCACCGCATCGGTTGCGTGGGCAACGCTCGCGATGCTCGGCCTCGCGGCCGTGCTGCACCAGGTCGAATGGCTGTACGAGACGACCCGGATCGGCGGCGCCGTGTATCTCGTGTATTTCGGCTTCAAGCTGCTGCGCTCGGGCGTGCGCCGCGATCCGGCGCCGGCCGACACGCCGGACGACGGCACGCCGCTGGCCGCGCCGCATGCGGGGGACTACCTGCGCGCGTATCGCAGCGGTCTGTTCACCTGCCTGACCAACCCGAAATCGTGCGCGTTCTGGACCAGCGTGTTCGCGGCGATGCTGCCCGCGCACGTGCCGCTGTGGTTCAACGGCGCGGTGCTGGTGACCATCGGCGTGCTGTCGGCGGGCTGGTATTCGTGCGTCGCGCTCCTGTTCGCGAGCCCCCGCGCGCAGCGCGGCTACCGGCGCGTGCGACGCCCGCTCGACGCGCTGTGCGGCGCCGCGCTCGTCGGCCTCGGCGCGAAGCTCGCAGCCGATCAATGAAAGGTTATTGAAATAATTCGTTGCGCCAAATCCGCGCAGCCGCGGGGGTCAAGCCCGCATCCGCCCCAAGCAGGGTAAAATAAGGGGTTCCTCAAACGTCTGTCATCGAGAAGGCGCGTGTCCGACGCGCCGGCCGGCCGATCCACGATCGGGCCGACGCACTCGGTTTTTTTGCCCGTTCTTGGGCCCGTTACACGCGTTCGCTACGCGCGTCCGTTTTCAAAGCCATGAGCAAATACGACACCGCCACCGTCCAATCCGTCCATCACTGGACCGACACGCTTTTCAGCTTCACCTGCACCCGTGAGCCGAGCCTGCGCTTCAACAACGGCGAATTCACGATGGTCGGCCTCGAGGTCGACGGCAAGCCGCTCGCGCGCGCCTACTCGATCGTCAGCCCGAACTACGAAGAGCATCTCGAATTCTTCAGCATCAAGGTCCAGAACGGCCCGCTGACGTCGCGCCTGCAGCACCTGAAGGTGGGCGACGCGGTGCTGATCGGCAAGAAGCCGACCGGCACGCTCGTCGCAGACAACCTGCTGCCCGGCAAGACGCTGTGGATGCTGTCGACCGGCACGGGCCTCGCGCCGTTCATGTCGATCATCCGCGACCCGGACATCTACGAACGCTTCGACAAGGTGATCCTGACGCACACTTGCCGCCTGAAGGGCGAACTGGCGTACATGGACTACATCAAGCACGACCTGCCGGGCCACGAGTACCTCGGCGACATCATCAAGGAAAAGCTCGTCTACTACCCGACGGTCACGCGCGAGGCGTTCGACAACGAGGGCCGGATCACCGACCTGATCGCGACGGGCAAGCTGTTCACCGATCTCGACGTGCCGCCGTTCTCGCCGGAAAACGATCGCGTGATGCTGTGCGGCAGCACCGCGATGCTGAAGGACACGACCGATCTGCTGAAGCAGGCCGGCCTGGTCGAAGGCAAGAACAGCGCGCCGGGCCACTACGTGATCGAGCGTGCATTCGTGGACTGATCGCCCCCCGAATTTGTGCCGCATCAAGAACCGGAGCGAAAGCTCCGGTTTTTTTTCGTCCCTGCTTGGCGAATTCGTAACAAACCGGGATCATTCCATCTCAAATAGTTACATTTGGATACGCGCAGGCACGCGCTTTCATGTCGGTTTTTTTCCTACACGACCTTCATTCCGATTATTCACATTTACCCTTAAATGTCCGCCCGACATGACTTTTTCCTAATTTTTGAGATATTATTCGGCCCGCGCGGTTGCTACCGGAACGACCATCCAAGGGTCGGAATCAAACGTTACGAAATGTAACTTTTGTTACCTGGACACAGGGCGATTCTCCGGCGGCGCCGTCATCGAAACGGCAGCCGACCCGCGCAGCCGGCCGGTGCCTGAACCGCTTTCCGACAACAGGGAGAGTCATGGATACGTCGCTCAACGCGCCCCCGGGCGCCCACGCCCCGTTGCCGTCGCGGCAGCTCGCGCATGGTTGCGCCGCGACTGTGCCCATGGCCGACGCCCTGCCCGAACACGATGCGTGCGACGCACGCATCGCGGCGCTGTCCGCACAACTCATGAACGCCGACGAAGCGGCCCGCCGCCATCTGGCCGGCGAATTGCACGACGGCCTCGGCGCCGAACTCACCGCTGCGCGTTTCGCGCTCGCCAACATTCACACGTGGCTACCGGCCGATGCGCCGGAAGGCTGCCTGCGCGCGCTCGAGCTTGCGCAGCGCGCGCTCGACTCCGCGACCGATGCGAATCGCCGGCTGATCGACGAACGCGGCACGCCCGCGCTCGACGGCGGGCTCGTCGGCGCGTTGTCGGCCTGGGTCGACAGCCACGCGGCACGCACCGGCCTGCGCACGAGCTTCGTGTGCTCGGCCGATGCACGGCTCACGCAACTCGCCGGCGCCAGCGCGCTCGCGATCTTCCGCGTCGCGCAGGAAGCGCTGTCGAACGTCGCGAGGCACGCGCGCGCCACGTCCGTCGATGTGAGGATCGAGACGAGCGGCACGTATCTGGCGCTGATCGTGACCGACGATGGGACCGGTTTCGCCCGCGGCCGCCGTGCCGGCCACGGCCTCGCCGGCATCCGCGCACGCTGCGAAGCGTTCTGCGGCAGCTTCGAAGCGGGCGCGCCGGCATCCGGCCGCGGCGCGCGCGTCGCCGCGCGCTTTGCATGGGAATCGCTGTTCGCGGTGCCCGCCGCGGCACGCCACGCGTCGCGTTCGTGAGGTCGTCATGAGCCTGAACATCCTGCTCGTGGACGATCATGCGATCGTCCGGCAAGGCATCCGCCACCTGTTGATCGACCGCGGCGTCGCGCGCGAGGTGATCGAGGCCGAAAACGGCAGCGACGCGATGGCCGCCGTCGATCGGCAGACGTTCGACGTGATCCTGCTCGACATCTCGCTGCCCGACACGAACGGCATCGAGGTGCTCAAGCGCATCAAGCGCAAGCTGCCGGGCACGCCGGTGCTGATGTTCTCGATGTACCGCGAGGATCAGTACGCGGTGCGCGCGCTGAAGGCCGGCGCAGCCGGCTACCTGTCGAAGACGGTGAACGCCGCGCAGATGATCGGCGCGATCCAGCAGGTCGCCGCGGGCCGCAAGTACGTGAGCCCGGCGATGGCCGAGGCGCTCGCCGAATACGTATCGTTCGAGAACGAGCCGCTGCCGCACGAGAAGCTGTCCGACCGCGAATACCAGACGCTCTGCATGCTGGCGTCGGGCAAGCGGCTCACCGACATCGCGAACACGCTGTCGCTGTCGGTGAAGACGGTCAGCGTGTACCGGTCGCGACTGCTCGAGAAGATGCGGCTGTCGAACAACGCGGAACTCACGTTCTACGTGATGAGCAACCATCTCGTCGACATGGCGCCCGCGTCGGGCGCCTGATTCGCCGAACCGCACGCCCCGGTATCGCGCGCCTCGCCGCCGGAACCGCATCGCGCCGGCCCCGGCCGCCGCGCGTTGCGCGCAAGCGCTTGTTTTATCTGACGATTCCATGCCGCGCCGCTGCGCCGCAGCGAGTCTTTCGCGCCAAATCGGCTAAAATTCCGGGTTTTCACTCAGTCAGCGTCCCGCGCTCGCGCGCGCTGGCGATCGATCCATCGCAATGTCCCTCTTTCGCAAGAAAAACGTCGATCGCATGATCGCCGGCGCGCACGGCGCCGGGCTCAAGAAAGCGCTCGGCGCGATCGACCTGACCTTCCTCGGCATCGGCGCGATCATCGGCACCGGCATCTTCGTGCTGACCGGCACGGGCGCCGTGCAGGCCGGCCCCGCGCTGATGCTGTCGTTCGTGATCGCCGCGATCGCGTGCGGGCTCGCGGCGCTGTCGTACGCCGAGTTCGCCTCGACGATCCCCGTCGCGGGCTCGATCTACACGTATTCGTACGCCACGCTCGGCGAGCTCGTCGCATGGATCATCGGCTGGGACCTGATGCTCGAGTACGGCCTCGCGGCATCGGCCGTGTCGGTCGGCTGGTCGGGCTACCTGCAGTCGCTGCTGCAGGGCTTCGGGCTCACGCTGCCGACCGTGCTGACCGCCGCCCCCGGCGCCGTGCCCGGCGTCGTCACGTGGTTCAACCTGCCCGCGTTCCTCGTGATGCTGGTGATCACGACGCTGCTGTCGATCGGCATCCGCGAGTCGACCCGCATCAACAACATCATGGTGTTCATCAAGGTGTCGGTGGTGCTGCTCGTGATCGCGGTAGGCGTGTTCCACGTGACGCCCGCGAACTGGAAGCCGTTCATGCCGCACGGCTGGAACGGCGTGTTCGGCGCGGCGGCCGTGATGTTCTTCGCGTTCATCGGCTTCGATGCGGTGTCGTCGGCCGCTGAAGAGGTGAAGAATCCGAAACGCGACCTGCCGATCGGCATCATCGCGTCGCTCGCGGTGTGCGCGGTGCTGTACGTGACGGTTGCCGCAATCGCGACCGGCATCGTGCCGTCGGCCCAGTACGCGAACGTGTCGCACCCGATCTCGTATGCGCTGCAGATCGCCGGCGAGAAGTGGGTCGCGGGCTTCATCGATCTCGGTGCGGTGCTCGGCATGCTGACCGTGATCCTCGTGATGAGCTACGGCCAGACGCGGATCATCTTCGCGATGTCGCGCGACGGGCTGCTGCCGGCGACGCTGTCGCGCGTGCATCCGCGCTACGCGACGCCGTTCCTGACGACCTGGCTCGTGGGCCTGTTCTTCGGCCTGATCGCCGCGCTCGTGCCGCTCAACGTGCTCGCCGAGCTGATCAACATCGGCACGCTCGCCGCGTTCTCGATGGTGTCGATCGCGGTGCTCGTGCTGCGCCGCACGCATCCGGACCTGCCGCGCGCGTTCCGCTGCCCGGGCGTGCCGGTGGTGCCGATCCTCGCGGTCGGCTCGTGCCTGTTCCTGATGCTGAACCTGCAGCCCGTCACATGGGCCGCGTTCGGCATCTGGCTCGTGATCGGACTCGTGATCTACTTCCTGTATTCGCGACACAACTCGAAGCTCGCCCGCGGTCACGCGGACTGACGCCCGGCGGCGACGCACGCTGCGTCGCCCCGCTCCCGCTCGACACGGCGCACCCGCCTCGCGGGCGCGCCGTTTGCTTTTTCGGCGCAGCGCACTACCCGCCCGCGCCGGCCGGACCCGCCGTCCGAACCGCCGCCGCCCGCTCCCCGGCGCCCGGCAAGCAGGGCCGCGGCAGGCGGTTCATAATGCGGCCAATCAATGAGGTAACGACGATGGAAAGTGTGGATCTCGACGTGTTGAAGTCGAGCGCGCGCTGGCTCGACGAAGGACGCCGCGTGCTGCTCGTGACGGTCGTGAAGACGTGGGGTTCGTCGCCGCGCCCCGAGGGCGCGATGCTCGCGGTGCGCGAGGACGGGCTCGTGGTCGGTTCCGTGTCCGGCGGGTGCATCGAGGATGACCTGATCGCCCGCGTGCATGCGAGCGGAATCGCGGCCGATGCGCGCCCGGAAGCCGTCAAATATGGCGTGACGGCCGAAGAGGCGCACCGCTTCGGGCTGCCGTGCGGCGGCACGATCCAGCTCGTGCTCGAGCCGCTCACGCGCGACAGCGGGATCGCCGCGCTCTGTGCGGAAGTCGAAGCCGGCCGCCTCGTCACGCGCACGATGACGCTCGCGACCGGCCGCGCATCGCTGTCGCCCGCGCAGGCGGCCGACGGCCTCGCGTTCGACGGCGAGCGGCTCGTGACGATCCACGGGCCGCGCTACCGGATGCTCGTGATCGGCGCGGGACAGTTGTCGCGCTATCTATGCCAGATCGCGGTCGGGCTCGACTACCAGGTGACGGTATGCGATCCGCGCGAGGAATACACCGACGCATGGGACGTGCCCGGCACGCGGGTCGTGCATACGATGCCCGACGATACGGTGCTCGACATGAAGCTGGATGCGCGTTCGGCCGTGATCGCGCTCACGCACGACCCGAAACTCGACGATCTCGCGCTGATGGAGGCGCTGAAGACGCCCGCGTTCTACGTCGGCGCGCTCGGCTCGCGGCGCAACAACGCGGCGCGGCGCGAGCGGCTGCTCGAATTCGACCTGAACGACGTGGAACTCGCGCGGCTGCACGGGCCGGCCGGCATCTACATCGGCAGCCGCACGCCGCCGGAAATCGCGATCTCGATCCTCGCCGAGGTGACGGCCGCGAAGAACAACGTATCGCTGCCGACGATCCTGCAGGTCGAGGGCGCGAAAGCCGCGCGCGAGATCGCGGCCAACAACGGCGCAACCTGCGGCCTCTGAGGTCGGCCGGCGCCGGCTTGCCGCCGCGCCGGACGCACGCTACGCGCCGGCAGTAAACCGGCGCGACTCATCCCGCGAACGAATCAGGCGAGGCCCGCGGCGAGTGCCGCGGCGACCGAACCGGCCACCAGCACGACGCCCACCGTGCGACGCTTGTTCAGCTCCGTCCACAGCAACACGCCCGTCAGCGACAACAGGATCAGCGACCCCGCGATCGTGTCCATCAGCAGCACCCAGCCGAGGCTCATCCCGACGCCGCGATGCAGGTTGTTCAGCGTCGTCAGGAACGTGTTGCCGGTGCGCTTCACCGACACATAGCCGTTACCGACCCAGTATTCGGCCTGCAGGTTCTGGTGCGGCCCGAACAGGCCCATCTGCCAGCGCTCCGGCTGCATCACGCGCTTGTCGCCCCACGCGACCGGCTGCGCCGGCTCCTTGCGCACCCGCCCCGGGCGGCCGTCGAAGCGCAGTTCGTGCTGCAACCACTTCGTCATCGCGGCGGGCGACTTCGGCACCGGGTCCGGCAACGCGATCTGCATCTGCTCGACCTGCGGCTCGCCGGTCGAGATCTTCATCGGCGGCGCGCGATGATTGAGCAGCACGCCCGTCACGCCGAATAGCAGCCCGAGCACCGCGCCCCATAGCCCAACCCAGCCGTGCACCTTGCGCAGCCATTTGATGAAGGTCGCCCGGCGCGAACGCTGGCGGCGGGCGGCCAGTTCGTCGTCGGTCAGCGGGCGTGCGGCGGGATGCAGCACGGTAATGCCCGCCTGCGGCGGGGCGATCGTTTCGGGCGCGTTCACGCGAAAGCTTCCATTCGTCCAAAGCAACGGGCGGCGCACGGAAATCGCGCACCGCCCGGGCAACATGAAAATGAGAATGGATATCATTACATAAACTGCGGCGGCACTCAATCCGCCCGAGCCGCTCGCGCGGGCGGGAAAATCCGGCGATAACCGATGAAGCGCGAAATTTTCACGCAGAACGCGAAAAATAGAAGAAAGATAGCAACGAAATACTTGCGAAAGACGAAGACAGCATTTCGCAAGAAATCGGGCCGCGCCGGGCGCTCAGCGGCGTAGCGGCGGCAGCGGAAAGCGTGGCGCGGCGTCACCCTGGCTGGCCTCGGGCCCGGCCTCGGCGCGATCGAGCGAATACAGCCACGCGAGCAGATCCGCGACGGCCTGGTAAAGCTGCGGCGGAATCCGGTCGTCGAGATCGACCTGCATCAGCAGCGACACCATCTCCGGCGCCGTATGCACGTACAGCCCTGCATCGTGCGCGCGCGCGACGATCATCTCGGCCAGCAGCCCATACCCCTTCGCGACCACGCGCGGGGCGGCATCGCCGCCTTTCGGATCGTAGACCAGCGCGGCTGCGCGCTTGCGGGACGTCATGCTCATCGCGGCAAGTCGTCGTCGAGGTCGGGCGTGCCGGCGGCCGCGCTGCGCGCATACGCGGCGGACGCCGCCTGTGCGATCAGCGGGTCGAAATCGTCCGGCTCGTCGTCGACCGCGCGGATCGACAGCCCGCCGAGTTGCAGCCCAGATCCCTCGAACCGTTGCCGCAGCGCGGCCTCGTTGCGCGTGAGACGGTCCGCGCCGGTCGAATTCGCGCGTAGCCGCGCGACGAGTTGCGCGCCGTTCAACACCAGTTCCGCATCGACGGTGCCGAGCGACGGCAACGTCAGCGTCAGCCGCGTGCGCCATGCGATGCCGTCGCCCGCGTCGTCGCCACGCGATGCGCGGCCGCCGTGCTCGTCGGGCTCGATCGTCCAGTCGAGGCGCGCGCCGGGCCATGCCTCGCCGCTCCAGCGGAATTGATCGGTCGCGAGCGCATCGAGCTGCTGCCTGACGATCGGCACGGCGTCCGGGTGCACGGAAGCCGCGGTCTGCGCCTGCGGGCCGGACGACGCGGCGGCCAGTTCGGCGCGCGCGGGCGTCCAGCGCAAGTCGGCATATTCGCCGAGCGGATCGGCGGCCATGCCGGCCGCGCCCGACGCCGCGTATTGCCGCGCGCCCGCGGCAGCGTTCTGCGCGGGTTCGTTCGGCATCGTGCCGCCCGGCTGTGCGGCGTTTCGGGTCGCGGCCGGCAGCGGCGAGCGCGCCGCGAGCAGTTCGTCGAGCACGTCGGACGCGTCGTGCTGCGCACCGTCCGCAACAGCCTGCCCGAGCGAGGCAAGCCGCGCCTGCGGTTCGCGCAGCAGCGCGGCGAGCGGACGCTGGCCGGCCAGCCATTGCGCGAGATGGGATTCGTAGAAGAGGCCGCTTTCGCTCACGGCCTGCGCGAGTGCGGCATGCAGCACTGCGACGGGCGGCGCCGCGGCGGTCGCGGCAGAAGTGGCAGCCGACGCGGCTGCACCGGACGCCGGCGGCGTTGCCGGATCGGTCAGCAGCACGGCAGGATCGGCCAGCAGCGGCGTTCGTCCGGCGACCACGGGGGTCGCGGCGCCACCCGCGCGCGAAATCGCATCGAGCACGAGCGCGACATCGGACAGCGCGGTTTGCGCGGAGGCCGGCGGCGCGGCAGGCGAGCCGTTCGCCGCGGACGTCGACGAGGCGCCGGTACCCGGCGTGCCGACCTGCGCGGTCGCGCCGCCGCCGGCGGGCGCCGACACGGTGCCGGTCAGCAGGCTGTCGAGGCGGCTCGCCAGCAGGGCGGCCGCAACGGAGTCGATACCGGTCATGATCGGAGCCTGCTCATCTCAGCCACCTCGTTGCGAATCCGGGCGCGCGGGAACCGCGGCCGCGGCCAACGAACGCTACCCGCGTGCGCGGTAGAGATCGGTCAATACCTTGGTCGAGCGCCGCGCCTCGAACAGCGCGGACAGCCGCGCGACTTCCGGGCTCGCGAGATCGCGGATCGCGGCGTCGTCGGCGAGGATGCGGCGGATCAGGCCGAGCTTGCGGCCGAGATCCGATTCGTCGAGCGTGACGCCCGGATCGGCCTCCTTCAGCCCGTCGACGAGTCGCAGGAATTCGGCCTGCAATTCCGGCAGCGCGCTCCAGTCCGCGCCGCGCGCGGCGCACAGCATCCGGCCCGACACGGCCGCGAGCGCCTCGTAACGCGCGAAATACTCGGCCTTGCGATTCATCGCGCCGCGCCCGCTGCCTGTTGCGCGGCCATGCGCGCGACTTCCGGCGCGATGCCCGTCCATGCTTCCTCGAGCGTCGCAAGCAGCCCGTCGACCTCGACCAGCATCGCGTCGCTCGCGTCCGCATTGGCCTGCAGCAGGCGCCGGCCGATATACGCGTACAGCGCGTCCAGACGCTCGGCGATCTCGCCACCCGCGTCGCGGTTCAGCGAAGCCTGCAGGCCGCTCTCGACGATCCCGATCGCCTTGCCGATCGCTTCGCCGCGGGCCGGCACATTGCCTTGCTGCAACTGCAGGCGCGCGAGCGCGATGGCCTGCCGCGCGCCCTGGTACAGCATCGCGATCAGCCGGTGCGGGGACGCGCCCATCACCCCCGTCTCGACGCCGACACGCGCGTACGCACTGGCTCCAGCGTGTCCTGGGGAAAACATGCGCTTCTCCTTTTGATGCGTTGACTATGCGGAGGCCGCCGCCCTGCATTGCACGGCGCGGCCATCTTCCGCAGTTATCGGAAGGAAATTGAAAAGCTTTAGGCGCACGGGCCGCCGGCCCGTCGACGCGGCCGGCCGGCGCGCGTCACACCGACATCTGCATGATGTCGTTGTAGGCGCTCACGAGCTTGTTGCGGACCTGGAGCCCGAACTGGAAGCCGATGTTGGCCTTCTGCATGTCGACCATCACGTCGTTCAGCGACACGTTCGGCGCGCCGACTTCGAACGCCTGCGCCTCGCCCAGCGCGTGCTGCTGGTCGCCGCTGATCTTGTCGAGCGATGCCTTCATCGCGCTCGCGAACGTGCCGGCGGTCGCGGCGCCGGAGCCGGCGAGCGCGGCCGTCGGGCTCGCGACCCCGCCTGACGCCTGCGCGGCCATCGCCTGCATCTGTTGCAACACCGATCCGATTCCGCTGACGTTGGCAGTCATGCTGTCCCCAGAATTAAGAGAAGAGACCCGGCGTGACCGGGCGATCCGCCGGCGCCGCACGACGCGCACCATGCCGGATCGCGAAAAAGGATAGCAGTGCACCGCGCGCCAAAGCCGCGAAAGTACGGGGGAAACCCCGCTCTTTTCGGTCGATCGGACGCCCCGCCGGATCACGATAATCGCATCGTGTCATTGTCCGTCCGCTCGTCCGAGCGGCTCAGTCGTCCCGCTCCGGAGAAACTCGTCGCATGGATTCGCAGGCCAATTCGCTGATCAACCCCGACGCCCGCGCAGGCCTCGCCAGCCCGGTGCCAGGCGCCACCGCGGCCGCCGCGCTGCCGGGGGCGGGCGGCGCTGGCGCGGACTTCGGGTTGGGCGGCTTCGCCGAACGCATCCCGGGCATCTCGCGGATGAAAGGCAACCCGAAGCTGCCGTTCGTGATCGCCGTCGCGTTCGCGGTCGCCGTGATCACCGCGCTCGTGCTGTGGAGCCGCGCGCCCGACTATCGCGTGCTGTACAGCAACCTGTCGGACCGCGACGGCGGCGCGATCATCACCGCGCTCCAGCAAGCCAACGTGCCGTACAAGTTCGCCGACGCCGGCGGCGCGATCCTCGTGCCGTCGAACCAGGTCCATGAAACGCGCCTGAAGCTCGCCGCGATGGGGCTGCCCAAGGGCGGCTCGGTCGGCTTCGAGCTGATGGACAACCAGAAATTCGGCATCAGCCAGTTCGCCGAGCAGGTGAACTACCAGCGCGCGCTCGAAGGCGAGCTGCAACGCACGATCGAGTCGATCAACGCGGTGCGCGGCGCGCGCGTGCATCTCGCGATCCCGAAGCCGTCGGTGTTCGTGCGCGACAAGGAAGCGCCGAGCGCGTCCGTGTTCGTCGACCTCTACCCGGGCCGCGTGCTCGACGACGGCCAGGTGCAGGCGATCACGCGGATGGTGTCGTCCGGCGTGCCCGACATGCCCGCGAAGAACGTGACGATCGTCGACCAGGACGGCAACCTGCTGACGCAGTCCGCATCGGCATCCGGCCTCGACGCGAGCCAGCTCAAGTACGTGCAGCAGGTCGAGGGCAATACGCAGAAGCGCATCGACGCGATCCTCGCGCCGATCTTCGGCGCCGGCAACGCGCGCTCGCAGGTCAGCGCGGACGTCGATTTCTCGAAGATCGAACAGACCTCGGAAAGCTACGGCCCGAACGGCACGCCGCAACAGGCCGCGATCCGCAGCCAGCAGACCAGCAGTGCGACCGAGCTCGCGCAGGGCGGCGCGTCGGGCGTGCCGGGCGCGCTGTCGAACACGCCGCCGCAGCCGGCTTCAGCGCCGATCGTCGCCGCCAACGGCCAAAGCGGGCCGCAGACGACGCCGGTCAGCGACCGCAAGGACCAGACGACCAACTACGAGCTCGACAAGACGATCCGTCATCTGGAACAGCCGATGGGCAACGTGAAGCGGCTGTCGGTCGCCGTCGTCGTCAACTACCAGCCGGTCGCCGACGCGAAGGGCCACGTGACGATGCAGCCGCTGCCGCCCGCGAAGCTCGCGCAGGTCGAACAGCTCGTCAAGGACGCGATGGGCTACGACGAGAAGCGCGGCGACTCCGTCAACGTCGTCAACAGTGCGTTCTCGAGCGCGAGCGACCCGTACGCCGACCTGCCGTGGTGGCGCCAGCCGGACATGATCGCGATGGCGAAGGAAGTCGCGAAGTGGCTCGGCATCGCGGTCGCCGCGGTGGCGCTCTATTTCATGTTCGTACGCCCGGCGATGCGCCGCGCGTTCCCGCCGCCGCAGCCGGTCGCGCCGGCGCTCGCGGCGCCGGACGATCCGGTCGCACTCGACGGCCTGCCCGCGCAGCTCGGCGCCGACGAAGCCGATCCGCTGCAGCTCGGCTTCGAGAACGAGAGGAACCGCCACGAACGCAACCTCGACTACGCGCGCACGATCGCCCGCCGGGATCCGAAGATCGTCGCCACCGTCGTGAAGAATTGGGTGTCCGATGAACGCTGAAGGTTTGACCAAGAGCGCGCTGCTGCTGATGTCGATCGGCGAGGAAGAAGCCGCCCAGGTATTCAGGTTCCTCGCGCCGCGCGAGGTCCAGAAGATCGGCGCCGCGATGGCCGCGCTGAAGAACGTCACGCGCGAGCAGGTCGACGACGTGCTGCAGGACTTCGTGAAGGAAGCCGAGGGGCACACCGCGCTGTCGCTCGACTCGAGCGACTACATCCGCTCGGTGCTGACCAAGGCGCTCGGCGAAGACAAGGCCGGCGTGCTGATCGACCGCATCCTGCAGGGCAGCGACACGAGCGGCATCGAGGGCCTGAAGTGGATGGACTCGGGCGCCGTCGCCGAGCTGATCAAGAACGAGCATCCGCAGATCATCGCGACGATCCTCGTGCACCTCGACCGCGACCAGGCGTCCGAGATCGCGTCGTGCTTCGCCGACCGGCTGCGCAACGACGTGATGCTGCGGATCGCGACGCTCGACGGCATCCAGCCGGCCGCGCTGCGCGAGCTCGACGACGTGCTGACCGGGCTGCTGTCCGGCAGCGACAACCTCAAGCGCAGCCCGATGGGCGGTATCCGCACCGCGGCCGAGATCCTGAACTTCATGACGAGCAACCATGAAGAAGGCGTGCTCGAAAGCGTGCGCCAGTACGACGCCGATCTCGCGCAGAAGATCATCGACCAGATGTTCGTGTTCGAGAATCTGCTCGACCTCGAGGACCGCGCGATCCAGATGGTGCTGAAGGAAGTCGAATCGGAAACGCTGATCGTCGCACTGAAGGGCGCGCCACCCGCGCTGCGCCAGAAGTTCCTCGCGAACATGTCGCAGCGTGCGGCCGAACTGCTCGCCGAGGATCTCGACGCGCGCGGCCCGGTGCGCGTGTCCGAAGTCGAGACGCAGCAGCGCCGCATCCTGCAGATCGTGCGCAATCTCGCCGAAAGCGGCCAGGTCGTGATCGGCGGCAAGGCGGAAGACGCGTATGTCTGATTCCAAGCGCGAGCGCGCCGGCACCCTCACCGCGTACCAGCGGTGGGAGATGACGTCGTTCGATCCA
>NZ_JAGIXF010000125.1:0-14509 GCF_021483755.1 Burkholderia sp. WTPI3
CGCGCCGTCGCGCCGCTCGAGGCCGACAAGCTGAGCCGCGCCGCGCGCGTCGCGGCGCTCGATGCGGCGCTGGCCGCGATCGACGGCCCCGTGATTCTGGTCGCGCACAGCGCGGGTGTGATGATCGCCGTGCATTGGGCGCTGCAGGGCACGCGGGCGATCGACGGCGCGCTGCTCGCGACGCCGGCCGACCTGGATACGCCGATGCCCGACGGCTATCCGACACCCGATGTGCTCGATGCGCACGGCTGGACGCCGGTGCCGACCCGGCCGCTGCCGTTTCCGAGCATCGTGGCCGCGAGCCGCAACGATCCGCTCGCGCGTTTCGAACGCGTGCAGGCGCTGGCGGCAGGGTGGGGCAGCCGGCTCGTCGATCTCGGGGCGGTCGGGCACCTGAATCCGGCGTCCGGGTATGGCGAGTGGCGGGATGCCGAGCGGCTGATCGGCGAGGCGGTCGCGCTTCGTGCGGCCTGAGTGCCGCCCCGTAACGCGCCGTGCCGCACACGTGCCCGGGCCGGCGCGGCGACGTGAACCGATTTCATTTCAGCGGCTATTGATATACGACGTCCTAGCACACCTCGCATCCATTGCCACCTGGCGCCACGAAATCGGTCAATCGGCAAATCCTCGACAAACGGAAGGTTTTTGTTAGGGAAATTCCCGCCCCGCGCCGCTCGGTTTTTTGTTGACCGACATCGTATAACACCGTCATGATTTCCTGAAAGAAAGGTCCCATCCACCGACCGAAGTGAGGAGACATGAACACAACCACGATCGGGCGCCGCGTATGCCGAATCGCCCTGGCGCTGGGCTTCACGCTGTCGGCCGCGGCGGCTGTCGCGGCCCCCGTGTCGCTGAATGTCGTCGATGTCGCGGGCAACCTGCAACTGACGCAGAAGGCCATCGAGGCCTTCAGGGACAAGAACCCGAATCTCGTCTCGACCGTCACGTTCACGAATGCGCCCGCGCCGCAACTGCCGGGCAAGATCAAGGCGATGCAGGCGGCGGGGCGCTCCGACATCGACCTCGTGCTGACCGGCACCGACGCGCTGGCCGCCGGCATCGAGCAGAATCTCTGGCTCAAGCTGCTGCCCGACAACGCGGGCGCGTTCCCCGGCGTGCTCGACAAGTACGCGCCCGGCCCGCGCAAGATGCAGGATCTCGCGCAGGGCTTCGGCCTCGAAGTGACCTACATGCCGGCCGGCCCGCTGCTCGAATACAACCCGGCCAAGGTCGGCGATCCGCCGAAGACGCCCGCCCAGTTGCTCGCGTGGTGCAAGGCGCATCCGAACAAGCTGATCTACGCGCGCCCGGCCAACTCGGGCCCGGGCCGCACGTTCCTGATGGGGCTCCCGTACGTGCTCGGCGACAAGAACCCGCAGGACCCGATCAACGGCTGGGACAAGACCTGGGCGTTCCTGAAGCAGCTCAACGACTGCATCCCGTACTACCCGGGCGGCACGTCGGCGGTGATGAAGGAGCTCGGCGAAGGCACGCGCGACATGACCGTGACCGTCACCGGCTGGGACATCAACCCGCGCGCGCTCGGCATCGTGCCGGCCGACTTCCGGATCCAAGCGTTCGACAACATGACGTGGGTCAACGATGCGCACTACATGGTGATCCCGAAGGGCGTGCCGAAGGACAAGCTCGACGTGCTGTTCAAGCTGATGAACTTCCTGCTCGAGCCGCCTCAGCAGGCAATGACCTACGACGACGGCTACTTCTATCCGGGCCCGGCGGTGAAAGGCGTGACGCTGGAGATGGCGCCCGCGCACAGCCAGGACGTGATCAGGAAATTCGGCCGCCCCGAGTACGCAAAGCTCTTGGCCGATCATCCCCACGTGCAGCCGCTCAGCGCGCAGGCGATGGTCGCCGCGTTCCAGAAGTGGGACCGCGAGATCGGTTCGCAGAAGTCGAAATGACGCATGACCCTGCGGGCGCTGCGGCGCCCGCGCCGACGGAGTTCGCGTAATGAAGCACGGTTTCGAACGGCTGCGGCTCGACGGCGTATGCCGCAGCTTCACCAATGCGGAGGGTGCGCAGGTCGCCGCGCTAAGCGGGCTCGATCTCGACATCAGGCGCGGTGAGTTCATCGCGTTGCTCGGCCCGTCCGGTTGCGGCAAGTCGACCGCGCTGAACTGCATTGCCGGGCTGCAGCCGCTCACGAGCGGCGGCATCTGGCTCGACGACACGCGCATCGACGTGCTGCCGCCCGAGCGCCGCGGCTTCGGGATGGTGTTCCAGAACTACGCGCTGTTTCCGCACATGTCGGTGCTCGAGAACGTCGGCTTCGGGCTCAAGATGCGCGGTGTGCCGAAACAGGAAACACGGCGGCGTGCGCAGCAGGCGCTCGAACTCGTGCAACTCGTCGGCCATGAAGGCAAGCTGCCCGGGCAACTGTCGGGCGGCCAGCAGCAGCGCGTCGCGATCGCGCGCGCGATCGTCATCGAGCCGCCGCTGGTGCTGATGGACGAGCCGCTGTCTAACCTCGACACGAAGCTGCGCATCGAGATGCGGGCCGAGATCCGCCGCATCCACACGCAGCTCGAACGCGCGACGATCTACGTGACGCACGATCAGGACGAGGCGCTGTCGATGGCCGACCGGATCGTCGTGATGAAGGAGGGCGTCGTGCAGCAGGTCGCGTCGCCGAAGGACGTGTACACGCGCCCGCACAACCTGCACGTCGCTCGCTTCATGGGCTATCGCAACGTGCTGCCGTTCGCGCTCGAAGGAATGGCCGGCGATCACGTGAGCGTCACTGCAGCAGGCGTGCGCATCACGGGCGTGCCGATGGCCGGTTTCGACGGCAAGGACGTGCTGGTCGCGCTGCGCCCCGACGATATCGAACGCGCGGAGGAAGGCGCCGACAACGCGTTCGACGCGACGGTCGACACGCTCGAGTACGGCGGCCGCGATTCGCTGATCCGCGCCACCACGCCGTTCGGCCCGATCTGGGCGCGCGTGGCCGGCGAATTCGCCGAAGGCCAGCGGCTGCGCCTGCGCGTGGCGCCGGCGCGCACGCTCGTCTACGCGGGAGACGCGAAATGAGCGGCGCACGCACGGCGGCGGCCCGCCGGGAGGCCGCATGAGCACGCTCGCGGCCGGTACGCGGCGCGATGCGAAGGCGTGGCTCGTCGCGCCCGCGCTCGCGTTCATCGTCGCGCTGTTCATCTATCCGTTCGCCTACGGCCTCGTGCTGTCGTTCCAGCCGATGAACGGCGGCGGCGCGCTCGCGAACTACGTGCAGTTCTTCACCGATACCGCGATGTGGCCGACCGTGCTCGTCACGCTCAAGCTCGCGGTGCCGGCCACGCTGATCAACGTCGGCATCTCGGTGCCCGTCGCGTTCGCGCTGCGCCGCAATTCGCCGTACCAGAAGTTCGTCACGACGCTGCTCGTGATTCCCGTCACGCTCGGCACGGTGCTCGTCGCCGACGGAATGCTCACGTATTTCGGCCCGAACGGCTGGTTCCCGCAGGCGCTGCAGGGGCTGCACCTGTACACGGACGAAGTGCGCCTCACGCACAACTACTGGGGCGTGCTGCTGTCGCTGATCGTGTCGGGTTTTCCGTTCGCGTTCCTGCTGATGCTGTCGTACGTCAGCGGTATCGATCCGACGCTCGCGCGCGCCGCGGCCACCCTCGGCGCGAACCCGTGGCAGCAGTTCCGGCAGATCTACCTGCCGCTGCTCGTGCCGGGACTCACGATGGCCGCGTGCCTGTCGTTCGTGCAGGCGTTCTCGGTGTTTCCGTCGGCCGTGCTGCTCGGCGCGCCGGCCGGGCCGACGCGCGTGATCTCGATCGCGGCAGCCGAAGCCGCGTTCGAGAGCTATGACTATTCGCTCGCGTCCGCGATCGCGATCGTGATGGGTTTCGTGCAGTTGCTAGTGGTCGCAGCGATGCTGGGCGCTCGCCGCTTCTTCTATACCGGTCCGGTCACGGGAGGCAAGGGCTGATGGGGACCGACAATCATGCCGCGCCGACATGGCCGCCGAAGCCCACCCCGCCCGGTGCGCAGCCCGTCAACGCGATGAAGCCGCGGAAGATGCGCGGCAACCTTGCCGGTCGCGCGTGGAAGGCGCTCGTGTGGGGGCTGATGGCGTTCTTCCTGCTGAACGTGATGCTGCTGATCGCGACCGTCGCGGTGAACTCGGTCGCGACGCGCTGGTTCGGTACGCCGCTGCCGCAGGGCTTCACGCTGCACTGGTACGCGAAGGCATGGGAAGACTTCCAGCTCGCGAGCGTGCTGTGGGTGACCGTCGAAGTCGTCGGCGCGGTCGTGCTGCTGTCGGTCGCGCTCGGCGTCCCGGCCGCGTATGCGCTCGCGCGCGTGCAGTTCCGCGGCAAGCGCTTCGCGCTGCTGGTGTTCCTGCTGCCGTTGATGGTGCCGCCCGTCACGTACGGGATCCCGATGGCGACCGTCATGTACAAGGTCGGACTCGCGGGCACGCTGCCGGGCGTGATCCTCGCGAACCTGGTGCCGGCGCTGCCGTTCGTGATCCTCGTGATGACGCCGTTCATCGAGCAGATCGACCCGAATCTCGAATCCGCCGCGCGGATCTTCGGTGCGAACACGTGGCGCTATTTCCGCTACGTGCTGCTGCCGCTGCTGGTGCCCGGCATGCTCGCCGCGTGCTTGCTCGTGCTGGTGCGCACGATCGGGATGTTCGAGCTGACCTTCTTCACCGCGGGCCCGAGCACGCAGACGCTCGTCGTCGCGCTGTATTACGCGGTGTTTTCGACCGGCGTGCGCGCGCCGCAGTCGATCGATGCGATGGCGATGATCTACATGGCCATCACGCTCATCTGGGTCGTGATCGCGCTGCAGTTCGTGAGCCCGACGCAGCTGGTGAGCCGCGTGAAGCAGGAGCGGCAGTAGCGACAGTAGGCGCGAACCCAGTCGACGCGGCAGCAGGGCGGCGGCGCGATAGCATTGCGCCGCGCGTCCGTTGGCCTGCACGCATCCGTGCAATTGGTTACAAATGGATACCGCGCACGACACGCGGACGTTGCAGACTACGCGGCGTACCGGCCAGGCGTTGCGCTCATCGCGCATCGCCGCACGCCGCCCGACGTTCACCCGATGCACGGATATCCATGAAGTTTCAAACGCTGCTCACGCTCGGCTGTGCCGCCTCGCTGCTTGCCGCCTGCAACCTGCTCCACGACGGTCCCGGATCGGGCGACGTCGACGCCGCGGTGCGCCGTGCGCTCGAAGCGGAAAACCACGGCGGCCTGAACGCGCTGTTCGGCCAGCCGCTGCCCGTGTCGGCCGACGTGATCTCGGCCAAACCCGACGGCGACTGCAAGAAGGTCGGCGAGCGCACCTATACGTGCGACGTCGTGGTCACGTGGCGCAATACCGATTACTCGCCGTCGCGCGCGAACCTCACGTTCGTGCAGGCCGCCGACGGATCGTGGCAGACGTCGGGCGTCGATGCGGCCATCGCGACGGGCGCCGCCAAATCGATGATCGACAGGATCGGCAAGGCATGGCCCGGCAATGCGGCCAGCGCCGCGTCGGCGCCGCAGTAACGCACCGGGTGGCCGTCCTGCCGATTGCAGTGTGCGGTGCAGCCGATGCCCACCGCATCGCCGCTCACTTTTTGTCGAAGACCTGCCCCCGATAACGGATGCTTCCACCGGTCGCGACGAGCGCACCGGTCAGCGCCCGCGCACCGCTATGCCGGCAGCGGTGCGCCCGGCGCCGTGCGGCCCGCCGCGCTCGCCGTGCCGGCATCCGCACCGATCCCCGACGCTTGTTCGACCCGCGCTCAAGCCCGGATTGACATGAAAAGGGGCGCGAACACCGGCCCGCCATCGGTCGAGCCAATTTTCGATATACGGGCCAACATATAGGGAAAACCCTTAATTCGAGATATAATCATTGGGTAGAAGAAAGGTCGAATCATGCCCGAACGTTTCCAATCCCTTGAAAAATTTGTGTTTTCCCTGATCGTGATGTCCGCGGTCGTCTGCTCCGCATTCCTCGCGTACGAGCGTCACCCCGAGATCAAGATCGCGCTGCACGAAGGCGAAGCGCTGATGCGCGAAAGCGCCAAGTATTCGGCCATCTGCTCGCCGTCGAAGGTCGATCCTTGCGTCGAGATGTCCGCGTACTGATTCGCGCATCGAAATCCGTTTCAGACGCGTCCGGCCGCTTTGGCAGCCGGCGTTCGTTCGCGTAGCGCGCCCGGGGAATCCGCAACCTGGTCGCAAGACTGCGCGGATGCACGCGCGCTGATCGACGCGCCGAGTCGTCGGCACCCGCGACCCCGAATCCAGCCGGCCCCGCTTCGAGCAATCGAGCGGGGCCGTTCTGTCTGCGCGGTCGAAACGATCGCCGCTTCCCGAATGCATCACACGACGTTATGCGGCTCGCCCGCCGCAAAGGCGGCGACGTTGTCGACGAGCTGGTCGGCCAGCGCCTGCATCGCCTCGTCGCTCGCCCATCCGACATGCGGCGTCAGGATGAAGGCCGGATGCGACAGAATCGCGTGAAACGGATGCGCGGCCGGCAGCGGCTCCTGCGTGAGCACGTCGAACCCCGCGCCCGAGATCTGCCCGGACTGCAGCGCGTCGACCAGCGCGCTTTCATCCACGATTCCGCCGCGCGCGGTATTGATCAGCAACGGGCGGCGCGCCATCCGTGCGAAGGCGCGTGCGTCGATCAGGTTGCGCGTGGCCGGCGTGAGCGGGCAGTGCAGCGTGATCGCGTCGCTGTCGTGCAGCAGCGCGTCGAGCGGCACGTGATCGTCTCCCCGCGCGTCGCCGTGCGCGGCAAACAGCACGCGCATGTCGAGCGCGCGCGCGATGCCGGCCACCGCGCGGCCAAGCACGCCGTCGCCGACGATCCCGAGCGTCGAGCCGGCCAGGTCGCGAATCGGGTGATCGAAGAAGCAGAACTGTCCGCTGTCGAGCCAGCGTCCCGCCCGCACCGCGTCGCGATAGGCGACGAGGCTGCGCCGCAGCGCGAAGATCAGCGCGAACGTGTGCTCGGGCACGGTGCGCACCGCATACCCGCGAATGTTGCTGACGACGATGCCGCGCGCCGCGCATGCATCGAGATCGACGATGTCGGTGCCGGTGGCCGCGATCGCGATCATCTTCAGGTGTGGCGCATCGGCGAGTGCCGCCGCGTCGAGCCGGACCTTGTTGGTGACGACGATGTCCGCGTCGCCGATGCGTTCGGCCACCTCGAACGCGGCCGTCCGTTCGAACGTATGGAGCACGTGCGGAAACGGCAACGGCTTCAACACGGTCTGCGGCGACAGCGTCGCGCGGTCGAGAAACACGATCTTCGCGGGAGAAGAGCTGGAAAACATGGCGGGCCTCGCTGACGGGCGCCCGGCGGGCGCGCAACGGCAACGATTCTGCCAACGGCGCGCGCGGCCCGGCTTGACCGTTGCGCGAGTGCGCTTTCCCGGATGGAAAGGCCGATGCAACGTACGTCGTATCGTCACGCCTGCCAGCCTTTCCGTCCGGGAAAGGCTGGTTGAGCATCGATCGATTTTCGCCGGGCGCGAACGCCGTCATGATCGCCGTCATCGACAACACGATTTCATCGGAGACAGTCATGACGAGACCCCTGGACGGCATCCGCGTGCTGGAACTCGGCCAACTGATCGCCGGGCCGTTCGCGGGCCGGATGCTCGCGGAATTCGGCGCGGACGTGATCAAGGTCGAGCCGCCCGGCGTCGGCGACCCGTTGCGCAAATGGCGGCTGCTGCACGAAGGCACGTCGGTCTGGTGGGCCGCGCAGTCGCGCAACAAGCGCTCGCTCGCGCTCGACCTGCGTACCGCCGAAGGGCAGGACGTCGTGCGCCGCCTCGTCGCCGAAACCGACGTGCTGATCGAGAACTTCCGGCCAGGCACGCTCGAAGGCTGGGGGCTCGGCTGGGACACGCTGTCCGCCATCAACCCGGGACTCGTGATGCTGCGCGTGTCCGGCTTCGGGCAAACCGGCCCGTACCGCGACCGGCCCGGTTTCGGCGTGATCGCCGAGGCGATGGGCGGCCTGCGGCACCTGACCGGCGAGCCCGGCCGTACGCCGGTGCGTGTGGGCGTGTCGCTCGGCGATTCGCTGTCGGCGCTGCACGGCGTGATCGGCGTGCTGCTCGCGCTGCGGCATCGCGAACAGCAGGGCGGCCAGGGGCAGGTCGTCGACGTTGCGCTGTACGAGTCGGTCTTCAACATGATGGAAAGCCTGCTGCCCGAATACTCGGCGTTCGGCGCGGTGCGCGAGGCGGCCGGCAGCAGCCTGCCCGGCATCGCACCGACCAACGCGTACCGGTGCCGCGACGGCAAGTACGCGCTGATCGCCGGCAACGGCGACAGCATCTTCCGGCGCCTGATGGCGCTGATCGCGCGCCCCGACCTCGGCAACGATCCCGCGCTCGCGCACAACGACGGCCGCGTCGCTCAGGTCGCGCGCATCGACGCGGCGATCGGCGAATGGAGCGCGCAGCGTGATCTCGACGACGTGCTGGCCGCGCTGAACGAAGCGCGCATTCCGTCCGGACGCATCTACGACGTCGCCGACATCGCGGCCGACCCGCATTACCGCGCGCGCGACATGATCGTCGACGCCGCGTTGCCCGACGGCACGCCGGTGCTCGTGCCGGGCATCGTGCCGAAACTGGGCGCGACGCCGGGACACATCGAGCGTGCGGCGCCCGCGCTCGGCGCGCATACCGATGCCGTACTCGAATCGATCGGCATCGATGCCGCGACGCGCGACGACTGGCGCACGCGCGGCGTGATCTGAACGGCCCCCCAGGAGCGACGACATGCGCACACAACCCCGACGACTCTACATCCACGAAGTCGCGACACGCGACGGTTTCCAGAACGAAGCGGCCTTCGTCGACACCGACGACAAGATCGCGCTCGTCGATGCGCTGAGCGCATGCGGCTACGCGAAGATCGAAGTCACGTCGTTCACGTCGCCGAAGGCGATTCCCGCACTGCGCGATGCCGAGGCCGTGATGCACGGCATCGTGCGCGCGCCGGGCGTCGTCTATACGGTGCTCGTGCCGAACGTGCGCGGCGCGGAGCGCGCGCTGTCGTGCGGCGTCGACGAAGTGAACCTCGTGATGTCGATGAGCGAGAGCCACAACCGCGCGAACCTGCGAATGACCCGCGAACAGTCGTTCGCGCAGTTGCGCGACGTGATCGACACGGTGCGCGGCACGGGCGTCGCGATCAACGTGTCGCTGTCGACCGCGATGGGTTGCCCGATGGAGGGCGACGTGCGCGCGGAAACCGTGCTCGCATGGATGCAGCGGTTCGCCGATCTCGGCGTGCACGGCTTCACGCTGTGCGATACGACCGGCATGGCGTTTCCGTCGCAGGTACGCGATCTCGGCCAACGCGCACGCGAGCGCTTCGGCGTGTTGCAGCTCACGCTGCACTTTCACAACACGCGCGGGATGGCGCTCGCCAACACGCTCGCCGCGCTCGATGCGGGCATCGACCGCTTCGACGCCTCGCTCGGCGGGCTCGGCGGATGCCCGTACGCACCGGGCGCGACCGGCAACGCGTGCACCGAAGAGCTTGTGCACATGCTCGCGCTCGACGGCTACGATACCGGCATCGACCTCGCAGCCGTGCTTGCCGCGGCCGCGCGGCTGCCCGAACTGATCGGGCACGACGTGCCGAGCCAGATCCTGAAGGCGGGGCGGCGCGGGGATCTTCACCCGGCGCCGCGCGCCGAAGCCGGCGACATGCCGGCGCAGCGGGCTTTCTCATGAACAGGAGCGAATCACATGGCGCTGATTGACCACCTCGACCACCTCGTGCTGACCTGCGTCGATCCGGAACGGACGAAGCACTTCTACACCGAGGTGCTGCAGATGCAGCTCGAAACCTTCGGCGCGGGGCGGCTCGCGTTCCGTTTCGGCAACCAGAAGATCAACCTGCACGTGCGCGGCGCGGAGTTCGAGCCGAAGGCGCACGTGCCGGTGCCGGGCGCGCTCGACCTGTGCTTCATCGCGTCGGTGCCGCTCGACGACGTGATCGCGCATCTGCGGCGCGTCGCATGGCCGATCGTCGAAGGGCCCGTCGAGCGCACCGGTGCGACACGGAAAATCCGCTCGGTGTACGTGCGCGATCCGGACCTGAACCTGATCGAGATCTCGGAGCCGATCTGACGGAGCAGGGTGGCGCGGCGCTTCCCCGCGCCTGTCCACGCGTCCATGCACTGTCCACCACGCGGCACCGTAGTCCCTCGCCGAAAGCGGACAGGCGCGCACCCTGCTCGCCGATTCCGGATAGTCGGGCCCGCCCGCGCTGCGGATAATGAAACGACGGCGTCGGCCTGTCCGCCGCCTTCTCGGCGGGCTCCGCGCAGGACCCGCGCATCCGCAATCCGACCAGGTGCTTCCCGAATGACGATCCTCTATCGCGGCATGGACCGCGCGGCACTCGACGCCGCCTACCTGAACACGAAGGCCATTCCCGATTTCCCGGCGGTGCTCGCGTCCAGCCAGGCACGCAGCGCAGCGCTGTACGACGCGACACCCGGCAGCCGCGACCTGCGTTACGGCCCGCGTCCCGCGCAGCGCTTCGACTGGCTGCACTGCGGCCGGCCCGACGCACCGCTGTTCGTGTTCATTCACGGCGGCTACTGGCAACACTGCGCGAAAGAGGATTTCGCGTACGCCTCGGCCGGCCCGCTCGCACGCGGCTTCGACGTCGTGCTCGCCGAATACACGCTCGCGCCGGCCGCATCGATGACCGATATCGTCGCTGAAATCGGCGCGTTGCTCGATCATCTCGCGGCCGATCCGGACGGCATCGGCACCGCCGGCAGGCCGCTCCACCTGAGCGGCCATTCGGCGGGCGGCCACCTGACGGCCGTGCATCGCGCACATCCGGCCGTCGTGTCGGCGCTCGCGATCAGCCCGCTCGTCGATCTCGAACCGATCTCGCTGTGCGTGCTCGACGACAAGCTGACGCTCACCGCGCACGAAATCGCCGCGTACAGCCCGCTGCACCATGTCGAGCCTGGTGCGCCGACCGTCGTCGCGGTCGGCGCGGCCGAGCTGCCCGAGCTCGTGCGGCAAGCGCATGAATACGCCGACGCATGCGAAGCAGCCGGCGAACACGTTGCGCGCGCATGGTTGCCCGGCATGCGGCATTTCTCGGTGCTCGACGATCTCGCGAAGCCGGACGGCGCGATGCTCGCGGCATTGCAGGCGCTGACGTCGCGCTGACCGGGCCATTTCACAGCCGCACGGCCGCACGGCCGCGCGTATGATCGGCATCAGGCCGATCCGGCACCGACCGCGCGCGCCGCACGGCTTTCCCCCAGGACCCACGACATGGTGAACCCGCTTCATTTCGATCTGCAGTCGCTGCGCGTGTTCGCGCTCGTCGCCGAGCACGGTAGCCTGACCAAGGCGGCGGAACATGGCCAGCTCACGCTGTCCGCGGTCAGCAAGCGCATTGCGGAGCTCGAGAGCGTGACGGGCAGTGCGCTGTTCGTCCGACACGCGCGCGGCGTCGAACTGACACCCGCGGGCCGCGCGCTGCTCGACCATGCGGCGAAGGTGATCGAGCAGGTCAACCGGATGGCGCACGAGATGAGCGACTACGTCGCCGGCGTGCGCGGCCATATCCACGTGTGGACCAACACGTCGGCCATCGTCCAGTTCCTGCCGGCCGATCTCGCCGCGTTCCTCACCGGCAATCCGGGCATCAAGGTCAGTCTCGAAGAGCGGCTGAGCCATGAGATCGTCGACGCGCTCGCGTCCGGCAAGGCCGATCTTGGCGTGTTCGCCGACAACGTGCCGGCGCCGGGCATCGAACGCCGGCTGTACCGGCGCGACGAACTCGTGCTGCTCGTGCCGCGCGGACATCGCTTCGCTGCGCACGACAGCATCCGCTTCGCGGATACGCTCGATGAAGACTACGTCGGCCTGAGCGACGGCAGTTCGCTGCTCGCGCGGATGACCGACGCCGCGTTCGCGGCCGAACGCTCGCTGAAGCTGCGCATCCAGGTATCGAATTTCGACGGCGTGAGCCGGATGATCGAGGCCGGGCTCGGAATCGGCGTGCTGCCGCGCGACGCGGTGACCAGCGAGCGCGCAGCGCGGCTCGGGGTCGTGACGCTCGACGATGCGTGGGCGATGCGCACGCTTTGGGTCGGCGTGAAGGCCGGCACCGTGCTGACCACCGATATCGCAAAGCTGTTCGATTTCATGTCGGCGCGCTGAACGCGCCTCAACCGCGACGCGCGAGGCAAGCATCGGCACGCCCCGCGCGGTTGTCGCATTTCACCGGGCATTACACCGGGTTGATGTCGTCCTGGCTGCGCCGCGTGGTCAGCGGCCCGAGCACGCGCAGCGTGACCGCGACGATGCCGAGCGCAATCGAGATCACGCCGAACATCGCACCCGCGCCGTAACCGGCGAGCACCGGCAGCAGCATGAACGGCAGCGCGCCGCTGACGATGCGCGACAGCGCATAGGTGCTGCCGATCGCCGTCGAGCGCACGCGCGCCGGAAAGATTTCGGCCTGGTACACGTGATACGCATTGCTGAACACGTTCGACGCGCAGGTCGTCAGCAAGCCGAAGCAGACGATCAGCGCCGTATTGCCCGAATATGCGAAGCCCAGCCCGAATGCGGCGATCGACAGGATCGACACGATCACGAGCGTGCGGCGCTCGATCCAGTTCAGCAGCGGAATCGACAGCAGCGAGCCGACCGGATAACCGATGAACGACAGTGCGATGAACAGCGTGCTGTCCGTCACGTCGAAACCGCGGCTCTTGACAACCGTGCCCGCGAGCGTGCCGAACCCGTAATAGCCGAAGCCCTGGAACAGATGGAACACCGCGAGCATCAGATAGCGCTTGCCGTACGGCCGACGGCGCAGCAACGCAATGCGCTCGCCGATGCCCAGCGGCCGCTGCGGTTCAGCCGATTCGGCAAACTGCTCGGGTGCGTGTACGCCGGCGCTTTGCGCGAAGCGCCGCGCCGCGGCATGTGCTTCCGCCGTGCGGCCTTGAGCGAGCAGCCAGCGCGGGCTTTCCGGCAACCGGTGCTGGATCAGCAGCACGTACACGGCGCCGAGGCTGCCGATCGCGAGGATGATGCGCCAGCCGGCCACGCCCGCAACATGCAGCGGGTTGAGCCACAGCGCGAGAAAGCCGACCAGCGGCACCGCGACGTAGGAGGTCGTGTAGGCCCACGCGGCGAGCCGCCCGCGCTTTTCCTTCGGCAGGATTTCGGACAGGAAGCTGTCGGCGACCGGATAGATCGCGCCGACGCCGATGCCCGTCAGGAACCGGCATGCGACCAGCATGTCGGCGTTCACCGAGAATGCGCCGACCAGCGAAAACGCGCTGTACCAGACGAGCGTCATCAGGAACGCCTTGCGGCGGCCTATCCGGTCGGCGAGGCTGCCCAGGCAGATCGCGCCGACGAACATCCCGATGAACGCGGACGCGAGCAGCAGCTTGAAATCGGCGCTTTCCCGGCTCAGTCCGTATTCATGCTGCAACGCGGTGCCGATCGTGCTGACGAGGAAGATCTCGTACATGTCGAAGAACAGCCCGATGCCGATCACCCACACGACGAACCTGTGCAATGCGCCGACCGGCAGGTCGTCCATGAATTCGCCGAGCGTGATGCCGCGGGCGGGAAGGAGCGCCGCATCGGCGCCGGCCCGGCCCGCGGACGATCTTGCGGACGCGGGTCCGCCCGCATTGCCGCCGAGGTCGAGGGATTGGCTGTTCATCGTGTCTCCTGATTATCGATATGCCGCGGCGCAGCGCCCGGCCGTTCGCGGCCGGCATCACGGGCCCGGTCGCGCGATGCGACGGCGGGGCTCGCACGGCCCGTGAAAGGCCGAATGCGCGGGCTGCGCCGATCGTCCGAAACATGGTCGGCGAATTCGCGCGGCTCGATAATTGCGGATGCCTCAAGCATCCTTTCCTGCTCAGAAAGGCTGCGAAACGCCCACGGGGCGGGCGTCCGATGCGGGCCCGGCCACCGGGCGAGCGTCGGGGCAGGGAAAACCATGAGGCGTTGAAGTCGAACGGCTGCGGCCGACTATCACGGCGCGCGGCGATATTCCACATCAGTACGGCGGAATGCGCCGGCGCGGCGCACCTCACCGCGCGTATTCGTCTGCCCGTTGGCGAAAGACGTGCAGCGACCGGCGTGCGCCATCCGGGTTCATGGCGATGCGCACGGATCAGCGTGTTCGGCAGCCGCCTTTGCGTCCGCCTGTTCATGCCGCACCGTATCCGACGCGACGGCCTGCAGGCTTGCCGCCATGACCGGCGCGATGTCGAGCTGCGCGGCCGCTTGCTCGCGCGCCCCCAACGTGCGGACGTCGACGCCGCTGATCTGCTGGAACAGCACGAGCGCGCTCAGATACGCGCCGAGCACGCCCGGATGCAGATAGTCGGGCCGCGAGATCGGCGGGTCGTTCTGCGCGCGAATGCCGTACCACAGCAGCGGCGCGACGGACGGCGCATACGGATCGGCGGC
>NZ_JAGIXF010000126.1:0-14394 GCF_021483755.1 Burkholderia sp. WTPI3
CGCGCACGAACGGCCTGACATCCGCGCGGCGGAAGCCGTGCTGCACCAGGCGAGCGCGAACGTCGGCGTGGCCACGGCGAACCTGTATCCACGTTTTTCGATTTCGGCAGGAGTCGGGTCGGAGCGCACGCGCATCGTCGATATCGTGAGCGGGCTCAATGTGTGGAACGTCGGCCTGGGCCTGACGCAGCCGCTCTTTCACGGCGGCGAGTTGCGCGCGAGGAAACGCGCGGCCGAAGCGGCGTACGACGCAGCATTCGCGAGCTATCGGGAAACCGTGCTGCTGGCCCTTCAGCAGGTCGCCGACGCGATGCGCGCGGTCGAACACGATGCCGCCGAATTGCAGGCGAGGGACACCGCTGCGCAACAGGCAGCGGCGAGCAACGCGATTGCCGGCGACCGCTACGCGGCGGGCGGAATCAGCCTGATCGACCTGCTCGACACACAGCGACAGGCACTGCAGACCACGCTCGACCGGACGCGCGCGCAAGCCGACCGGCTTGCCGATACGGCGGCGCTGTTCCAGGCGCTGGCGGGAAACTGGGCGGATGATTCGCATCACTGACCGCGGGATGGCGCGAGCACGCGTCGTCGAACGCGCCTGACCGACAACCGCACCCACGCTACGCAGCCCGCACGTACCCACGAAAAAAAACCGGCCCGAAGGCCGGTTTTTTCAGACCGCATGCCGTGAGCGGCGCTCGCGCGCCGCGCGACATCAGAAGCGGTGGATCATGCCGACACCGACAGCGATCTGGTTCTGCTTCGAACCTGCGCCCACGCCATCGCCGATCGACGTCGTTGCCGCAACGACGCCCAGCGTCGGGTTCCACGTCTTGCCGCTCGAGTGCTGGTAAGCCTCAAGCGCGTACAGACCCGTACGCTTCGACAGGCTGTAGTACTGCGACAGCGTGACCTGGTGGTACTTGGCTGCACTCGTGATGCCGTTCGACTGCGTTGCTGCCGTGTACGAGTAGCCTGCCGCGAAGTCCCACTGTGCCGCCGCCTTCCAGTGCAGCACGGCGCCTGCCGTGTTGAAGATCGCGGTGTTGCGGAACGACGAGCTGACGCCCGGGGTGTACTTGACGTTCGAGTACGATGCCGAAATATCCCATGCCGGCGTGAACTGGTAGCCAGCCGTCACGGCAATACGTTGCTGCGACTGTGCCGTCGCGTAGCCGTTGTTGATCGACGAAACGGCCGGCTGGTTGCCATCGCCCGAGGCCGTCAGGCCGTTCTGCACCGTCGAGTTCGCGCCCCACACACCGCCGCCGAGCGTCGAGTTGTTGACCTTCTGGTAGCCGACCGCGATGCCTGCCGGGCCGTTCAGGTACTGGACCGCCGCGCTCCACGTCGAGCCGCGGTTCGTGCTGCCCGCAACGCCGCCGAACGAGTAAGAACCGCCGACCGTGAAGCCGTAGAACTTCGGCGACATGTAGACGAGCGAGTTGTTCGCGCGGTAGCTGGTATCCAGCGAGTCGATATCGCCCGGGTGCGCGCCGTAGTAGCCGGTCAGCCAGGTCGTCGGGCTGTACGGCGACAGCAGCGTGTAGTACGCGGTGTACTGGCGGCCTGCCGTCAGCGTACCGTACGTCGGGTTGGTCATGCCGACCCATGCCTGACGCGTGAAGATGCCGCCCGAGAATTGCGACGTGCCGTTGGCCGTACTGAAGCCGGCTTCCAGCTGGAAGATCGCCTTCGTGCCGCCGCCGAGGTCTTCACTGCCCTTCAGGCCGAAACGGCTGCCTGCCCACACGCCGGTGGACATTTGCACCTTCGAGTGACCACCGGAGGTCGCGCCGACGCTCGACGAGTTGTTCTGGTAAGCGATACCGTTGTCGACGATACCGTACAGGGTGACGCTGCTCTGGGCGTGGGCTGCGGTAGCGGCTGCAAGACCCACTGCCGTCATGGCGAAAGCGACGCGCTTTTTCATTGATTCTCCGTCCTCAAAGAATGATTTCTTTTCTGGTGTGGTTTTATGACACATGTGCGAGTACATGCCGGCGCAATTCTGACGGATTACCAATTGTTTCCCAATACGCACAGTCGGTCATCGTATGATCGACGCAACGCGCGGGTTCACCAAACGGTTACATAACACCTTGAAACGCTTATGCAGCGGGCCTCTCCGGCATTTCACGGTGAAAACCCTAGCTTTACATTTTGACTGGCGCAACGCGACCGTCCGATGTCGTCAGACGCCTTCCGGTGAAATACATCTTACAAATGCGCAACCGCGACTGACTCCGCGACTGACTGTGCGATTCACGCCACGATTCACGCCGGCGGGCAGGATCGCTGACGTTCATGACACCCACATTTCGGAACGTGAAATCATGAAAACGTTTCAGCCGAAGCGGGAGATCGGGCGGGAGATCGGGCGGGAGCGGCCCGGCGAACGCGGGCCGAAAGAGGATGCCGGCGCGGCGCGCCGGCGACATTCAACGTGAGGCGGACTGCGCGATCCGTGCGTCGACCGCATCGATCAGCGTATTCATCCGCGCGCGGATCGCCGTGTTCGAACCGACGAGCGCGAGCGACGACGCCATGATCCGGTAGATCCGTTTTCTCGGCACCTTCGCCGGACTGGCCGGATCGAGCCACGCATCGTGCGCGGCCACCAGTTCGAGCGTTTCAAGGCCGATCATGATCGGCCACAGGCAGGCAAGCCGCAGCCGCACGAAGCGGCGCGGAATCGCGAGCGTATACAGGCACGCGTCGCGATACTGCGCGAGCGTCACGCGCAGCAGGTCGAACAGCACGCCGCGCGCGCGCGTCGACGCGGCGGGCGACATCAGGTCGGCGGCACTCAACCCGTGCGCGGCCAGCACGTCGTCCGGCAGGTAGCAGCGGCCGATGCGCAAGTCCTTCGCGCAGTCGCGCAGGATGTTGGTCATCTGCAGCGCCTTGCCGAAACGGATGCCCTTCTCGCGCATGTCGGGCAAGTCCCAGCCGCGCGCGGCCTTCGTGTGCGCGCCGGTCATGTCGGTCCAGAATTCGCCGACGCAGCCGGCGACCAGATACGTGTAGCGGTCGAGCAGATCGCGGGTGGGCAGCGATGCGACCTGTCCCGACTGCTCGTCGGGGAAAGTGCGCAGGTCGAACTCCATCCCCGACGTCAGCGTCGCGACGACCTTGCGGATCGAAGCGCTGTCCGCGGCCGGCTGCGCACGCAGCAATCCGAGCATCGGCTGCATCGACCCGAGCAGCACGTGCTCGTGCGAATCCGTCTGCATCCGCGTCACGTCCTCGAGTGAGCGCGACAGCGCTACGCCGTCGCCGAGCCGCTCGATCTCGTCGCGCAACCCGGTGAGCAGCGCCGCACGACGATCGGGCGCGACGAGCGCCGTGTCGGCGATCGTGTCGGCCGCGCGCGCCAGCAGATAGGCCAGGCCGACCGGGTCGCGCATGCCGTCCGGCAGCACGCGCAGTGTCAGGTAGAAGGAGCGGGAAACGTTCTTCAGCAGGTCGCCGAGCAGGTAGGCGGGATCGGTTTGAGTCGTCATGGATCGGTAAAAATCGGCCGGTGCGGGCCCCGAACGCCATGAGCGGCGGGCGTCCGCGCCGGCCCGCGAGTCGCCGCATCGTCGTGCACGGGCGGGTGCCGGCCCGGCGAGGCGATGCAAAAGTCCCGCAAGTTTAGTGCATCCGGCCCGCCGCCTGCCCTGCGACGGCCGGAATGCGCCCGATTCGGCCGCCATCGCCCGTCCATGCGATGCATTGCACGCGATGCCCGGCCGGATATGCGGCGACCGGGCGCGGCGAACGTCGTGTCGCGCGCCGGTTGCCGCGCCGTACTCAGATCACGCCGAAGTGGTGCGTGCCGTCCCGCTTCAGTTGATCGACCAGCCCGTATTCCCAGTCGAGATACGCCTGCATCGCGGCCGCCGCGTTGTCGGTGCCTTCGTACGGGCGACGGTAGCGGTCGACGCGCGGCGACGCCAGGCGCGTCTCGCCGTGTTCGAGCGGCAACCCTGCCTCGATCCACGCGGCCGTGCCGCCCGTCAGCACCGCGATTTCGGCGGAAGCCGGCAGCAGCGCGCGCGCATCGTCCGCCGCGAACCGCGCGAGCAGGCTCGAGCCGCACGTAAACACGTAGCGCTGCGCCGGCGGGATCGCGGCGAGCGCGGCGCGCAACTGCGCGCGCACGACGAACCACGCGCCGGGGATATGGCGCTTCACGTAATTCGCGCTGGTCGTCACGTCGACGATCGCGATCTCGCCTTCGGCCCCCTGCTTCAGCCAGCCCGCGAGCGTCGCGGGCGACACCTCGGCGGCCCGCGGCGTCGCCGGCACGTCGCGCGGCGGCTGGCCGCGCTCGGCGAACGCCGCCGTGCCGGCCGGTTCGACGACGCGCACGTCCCAGCCCATCTGCGCGAGCCACGATGCGCTCATGTCCGCGCGCACGCCGTCGTCGTCGGCGAGCACGATCCGCGCGCCGCGCACCGCCGCGTGGTGGTCGGTTTCCTGCACGAGCTGGCCGCCCGGCGTGCTGAGAAAACCCGGCAGATGGCCGGCCTCGTATTCCTCCGGCGTACGCACGTCGAAGCGGTACAGCGTGCGGCCCGGCTCGTCGAGCGCGGCGACGTCCGCGAGCGCGATGCGCGGCACGCCGGCGCGCTCGGCCACGGCGCGCGCGGCGCGGCGGGCTTCGTCGCGCTGCGTGGCATCGATGTCGTCCGGAAAACGTCGCGCGGCGCCGCGCTCGAGTGTCTGGCCGGCCAGCGTCCAGCCGATCGTGCCGTTGCGCAGCGCCGCGACCGGATTCGGCAATCCCGCGTTGATCAGCGACTGCGTGCCGATGATGCTGCGCGTGCGGCCCGCGCAGTTCACCACGACCTGCGTCCGCGGGTCCGGCGCGAGCGCGCGCACGCGCAGCACCAGTTCCGCGCCCGGCACGCTCGTCGACGTCGGAATGTTCATCGTCTGGTATTCGTCGAAGCGGCGCGCATCGACGATCACCACGTCGGCCTTCGCATCGATCAGCGCCTGCACTTCCTGCGCCGACAGCGACGGCGTGTGGCGCTCGGCCTCGACCCATTCGCCGAACGACTTGCTCGGGACGTTCACGTCGATGAACAGCTCGCCGCCCGCGGCGAGCCAGCCCGCGAGGCCGCCTTCGAGCACGCGCACGTCGGTATAGCCGAGCTGTGCGAGCTTCGCGGCCGCGCGCGGCGCGAGATCCTCGCCGTCGGCTTCGCCGTAGACGACGATCGATGTGTCGCGGCGCGGAATGCGCGTCCAGGCGTCGAGTTCGAGCTTCGACAGCGGGAAGTTCGCGGCCCACAGCGGATGGCCCTGCGCATACGGGTCTTCCTCGCGCACGTCGATCAGCGCGACCTCGTCGCGGGCCAGCAGGCGCGCGCGTACGTCCTGGTACGACGCGGCGGGAAAACGGGAAGTGGAATCAGCGGATTGCGTCACGATGTCTCTGTTGAATTCTGTTGAAGTCGGTGAAGAAAGCGACCGGAAAACGGATGAATCTTGCGGCTGCCGGCGCGCGCAACGGGCCGCGTCACGCGCATCCGGCAACGCGCATGCGCATCAGGCATTCGAATAGCCGGACACGAACGGCTTCACGGTGCCGTCGTCGAGGAACACCGCACGCTCGACCTTGCCGATATTCGCACCGTACACGTGGATGCTGATCGACACCTGGTCGGCGAACGCGTTGGTCACGCGATGAACGTCGCCGATGCGCGGCGACACAGCCTCGACCTCGCCGGGCCCAAGCCGCACCGCATCGCCCGCCGGCACCGGCTTGCCGGTCGAGTCGAACCGGTACGGCTGCGAAAACTCGCCGCCGCGCAGCATCCCGATCAGCCCCCACACCGTGTGGTTGTGGATCGGCGTCGTCTGGCCAGGCCCCCACACGAAGCTGACGACGGAGAACCGCTCGTCGGGATCGAGATGCAGCAGGTACTGGCGGTAGCGCTCGGGGTCCGGTTGCGCGAACGCGTCGGGCAGCCAGTCGTCGTGCGCGACGAGTGCGCCGAGCAGCGCACTGCCCTCGTCGAGGATGCGCGCCTCGTTCGCGCCGGACGCGAGCAACGCGCCCAGCCCGTCGACGAACGGACGCAGCGGTGTCTGATGCAACGAAAGCGTACTCATCGGCTGCCTCCTCGAATATGATGCCGAATATGATGGATCGTCATGATGCACCTGAAAGACCATGCAGAACAAACATGAAAATTAGCGATATCGATGCTTTTGCAGCGGTCGTGCGCTGTCAGACCCTGAGCCAGGCCGCAGCCGAACTCGGAATGACGCAGCCCGCGATCACGCGGCGCGTGCAGAATCTCGAGGAAGCGCTCGGCGTGACGCTGCTCGACCGCAACACGAAGCCGCCGCGCCCGACCGACATCGGGCTGCAGGTGTTCGAGCAGTGTCGCGCGATCCTGCGCGAAGTCGATGCGCTGCGCGAACTGACGGCCGGCCAGCGGCCGCCCGCCGGAGAATTCCGCGTCGGCCTCACGCAGGGGCTCGGCGAGCTGATGCTGCCCGGCCTGATCGCGCAGCTCGCCGAACCATGGCCCGCGCTCGCGACGCAGGTCACGACCGCCTGGGGCGGCATGCTCGTCGAGCGCGTCGCGCGCCGTGAACTCGACGCGGCGCTGGTATTCCTCGCACGCGAGATGGTGCTGCCGCCGCAGGTCGAAGGCATTCGGCTGCTGGCCACGCGGCTCGTCGCGGTCGGCCGCAAGGGCGACTGGCCGCGCCGCAGCTACCGGCTCGCGGATTGCCATGCGCGCGGCTGGGTACTCAATCCCGACGGCTGCGGCTTTCGGGCCGGCCTGCGCCGCGCGCTCGACGCGCAGGGGCTGCCGATGCCGGTCACGCTCGACACCCATGGCCGCGACCTGCAACTGCAGAGCGTCGCGAACGGATTCGGTATCGGGCTGATGCCGCTGCCGCTCGTCGAAGGCAGCCTGCTGCGCGATGCGCTCGACATCGTGCCGCTCGCCGATTTCAAACCGCAGATCGACCTGTGGCTGCTGCACCGGCAGGATGCCGCGCGCTTCACCGCGCCGCTCGCGGCCCTGGCCGCGCATGCGCGTACGGCGTTCGCACTGCCCGCGGATACGGCCGAGCACGACGAAGCCGCCTGAGCCGAACCAGCGGTGCCTGCACGGCGTCCTCCCGGTTGCGCCCACTGCAACACCGCCCCGCTCACGCATCGTTTCGACCGGATGCCGGCGCGTGGCGTGACGACTCTTCGGCCTCCGCGTTCGTCGCCGCGCGCCGCGCCGCCGCATCGAGCGCCGCACGCCCGGCCGCGACCGCAATCGCATCATCCTGCGGCGTATGCACGCGGCTGCACAGCACGTCGCGATAGTGGCGTTCGAGCGGATTGCGCCGGCTCAGCCCGTGATTGCCCGACAGCTTCAGCGCGTGCTCGACGACGCGGATCGCCTGTTCCGTCACGGTCCGCTTGACGAGCCCGCTCGTCGTCACCGACGGCGCGTCGCCCGCATCGGTGCGCGCGATGTGATCGTCGAGCAGCACGCGGTTCGCATGCAGCCAGCCTTCGATCTCGCCGACGGCCTCCTGCATGCGCGGCAGCGTCGCGAGCGGTGCACCGAGCCCGCTCGGCGCGCGGGTCGTCGCGAAATCGAGCAGCCAGTCGCGCGCTGCGCGCGCCACCGCGTCGTAAAGGCTGCCGAGCAGCGCGACCATCCACGCCTGCTGGTCGGCCTGCGCGTCGGCATCCGCGTGACTCGCGGCCGACACGGCCCATGCCTCCGGCGCGCGCACGTCCACCGCATGATCGGCGGGCAACGGCACGTCGTCGAACACCGCCTCGTGGCTGCCCGATGCGCGCAGGCCGAGGTGATCCCAGCTTTCGATCACACGGATCCGCGCGTCGTCCGCGCCACGCTCGCGCGGCACGAGGAACACGCCGACGCGCGGCTCGGGTTCGTCGGTGCGCGCCCACACGGCCAGCCAGCGCAGCGCCGGCATGCCGGTGCTGTACAGCTTGTGACCGGACAACCGCCAGCCGTCGCCGTCGCGACGCGCGATCGTTTCCGGCAAGCCGCCGCGCGATGGCGAGCCGAGCGCCGGCTCGACGCGCAATGCGTTGATCAGTGCGCCTTCGTCGACCGCGCTATCGAACACCGCCGCTCGCAGGCGCGCGGGCCAGCGGTTGTCGGCCCGGCCGAGCGCGCGATGCTGCAGATACGTCATCGTCAGCACCAATGCGGTGGCGGGATCGGCACGCCCGACGGCAGCCACGATCCGGCTCGCCTGCGCGAGCGTCGCGCCGGCGCCGCCATGCTCGCGCGGCACGACCTGGGCGATCAGCCCGGCGCGATGCAGCCGCGCGAAGTTCTCGTGCGGGAAGCGCCGTTCGGTGTCGTTGCGGGCAGCGTCCGCGGCGAGTTCGGGTGAAAGGCGCTCGAGCAGCGCGGCGACGCGCGCATCGTCGGCAGGCAGATGGCGCAGCGACGACTGCTGCGGAGGCGGCGAGGAGGCAGCAAGGCTGGCGGACATCGGTACGGATTCCCTCTGTAACGGCGTAATCGACTGGGTTGCGCAACGGCGGAGATCGACAGGCAGGTGGCGCGGCGGCGCTCGGCAGCGGATCCTTCGACCCGGCGTCGCCGATGCCCCGGCGTTCGGCAGCGCACCCCGATGGGCCGCGCCCCCCCGGGCGGCATCCCGATCCGATGCATACCCGCGCCGAAGCCGTCCGCGACACGCAGCCGCCACCCTCCCGATTCGATCGCGAGCCCACAGCGTATGCGCAACGCGCAAGCCCCCAAACCATGCAAATCTGATATTCAAATCGGGATTGATTATTTCCGTTCCGCATGATCGCGGCGGTAATCTGCGCTCCATTCCCGCCCCGGACGGCCGCCGCTGGCCGCGCCGGGCCGCCCCAGCACCGGAGACCCAGATGAGCGTCGAATTCATCGGCATGATCCAGAGCCAGAAGCAGTCGGAAATCCATCCGCCGTCCGGCCCCGTCGTCGACCCCGACTATGTCCGCGCGTTCGCCCGCGCACACGAAACAGCCGGTTTCGACCGGATCCTCGTTCCGCACCACTCGACCGGCCCGTCGGCCACGCTGACGATCGCGTTCGCGGCCGCCGCGACCGAACGCATCCACTTCATGCTCGCGCATCGTCCGGGCTTTACCGCGCCGACGCTCGCCGCGCGGCAGATCGCGACGCTCGACCAGTTCAGCCGGGGCCGGCTCGCCGTGCACTTCATCTCCGGCGGCTCGGACAGCGAACAGCAGCGCGACGGCGATTTCCTCGACCACGACGCGCGCTATGCGCGCACCGACGAATATCTCGGGATCCTGCGGCGCATCTGGACCGAAACGAAGCCGTTCGATCACGACGGCGCGCATTACCGTTTCACGCAGGGCTTTTCCGACGTGAAGCCGTTCCAGCAACCGCACGTGCCGATCTACTTCGGCGGCGCGTCGGAAGCGGCGCTCGAAGTGGCCGGCAAGCACGCGGACGTCTACGCGCTGTGGGGCGAATCGCTCGACCAGGTGCGCGATCTGACGACCCGCGTGCGCGCCGAAGCCGCGAAGCACGGCCGGCAAGTGCGCTTCTCCGTGTCGTTCCGCCCGATTCTCGCGGCAACCGAAGACGAAGCGTGGGCGCGTGCGCATCGAATCCTCGACGAAACGCGCCGGCTGCGCGAAGCGGCCGGGCTCGGCGCGGGCGGCCCGCAGCAGAGCGAAGGCGCGCGCCGCCTGCTCGCCGCGGCCGAACGCGGCTCGCGCGTCGACAAGCGGCTGTGGACCGAGATCGCGAAGCTCACCGGCGCGCGCTCGAATTCGACCGCGCTGGTCGGCACGCCCGAACAGGTTGCCGATGCGCTGCTCGACTACTACGACCTCGGCGTGACGACGTTCCTGATCCGCGGCTTCGACCCGCTCGACGATGCGATCGACTTCGGCCGCGAGCTGATTCCGCGCGTGCGCAGCGCCGTCGCCGCACGCGACGCCGCGCGTCGCGCAGCCTGACGCCTACGGAGACGCCCGCCATGTCCGCCGTCCTGTCTTCTTCCTCGCCCGTACGCACCGCGTCGGGCCTCGTGCTCGCCGACACGCCGCGCCAGCATTTCTGGTTCGAACCGTCCGAGCCGCGCGTCGACGTCGCCGCCGAGCGCCGCCATCGGCAGGAGCGGCTCGCGGCCGCATTCCGCCTGTTCGCACGCTTCGGCTTCGCATCGGGGCTCGCCGGCCACATCACCGCGCGCGATCCTGAATTGCCCGACCACTTCTGGGTCAACCCGCTCGGCGTGCATTTCTCGCAGATCAAGGTGTCGGACCTCCTGCTCGTCAATGCACGCGGCGAAACCGCGATCGGCAACCGGCCGCTGAACAAGGCCGCGTTCGCGATCCATGCGGCGATCCACGACGCGCATCCGCACATCGTCGCGGCCGCGCACACGCATTCGACCTACGGCAAGGCGTGGTCGACACTCGGCCGCACGCTCGATCCGCTGACGCAGGACGCATGCGTGTTCTACGAGGACCACGCACTGTTCGACGACTTCACGGGGATGGTGGTCGATACGAGCGAAGGCGCGCGGATCGCCGACGCACTCGCGAAATCCGACGGCACGACGCACAAGGGCGCGATCCTGAAAAACCACGGCATCCTGACGGCCGGCCCGACCGTGGAAGCCGCCGCGTGGTGGTACATCGCGCTCGACAACGCCGCGCATACGCAACTGCTCGCCGAAGCGGCCGGCACGCCGCAACCGATCGACCACGCCACCGCGCAGCACACGCATGGCCAGATCGGCGGCCCCGACGGCGCGCGGCATGCGTTCGACAGCCTGTTCGCGCGCGTCGTCGCCGACGAACCCGACCTGCTCGACTGAACACCCTCGCACGAAACCGGAACCGCAACCGGAGACCACACCATGACCGATACCACCGCATCCGCGCCGCCCGGCGCGCACGACGACAAACGCCGCCGGCTGCTGCGCGCGGCTGGCGCGGCCGCGCTCGCCGCGCCGGCGATCACGCTCGGCCGCAAGGCGTGGTCCGCGCCGCCGCTGAAGAAGCTCACGTTCGCGTGGAACCAGAACGCGTTCTGCCTGACGCCGATCGTCGTCGCACAAGAGAACGGCTTCTTCGAGAAGAACGGGCTGAAGGTCGAGCTGATCAACTACAGCGGGTCGACCGACCAGTTGCTCGAATCGATCGCGACCGGCAAGGCCGACGCGGCGGTCGGGATGATCCACCGCTGGCTCAAGCCGCTCGAGGCCGGCTTCGACGTGAAGATCGTCGGCAGCTCGCACGGCGGCTGCGTGCGACTGCTCGGTTCGAAGACGGCTGGCGTCACGACACTGCAGGCGCTGAAGGGCAAGACCGTCGGCGTCAGCGATCTTGCCGCGCCCGGCAAGCACTTCTTCTCGATCCTGCTCGCAAAGAACGGCATCGATCCCGAACGCGACATCACGTGGCGGCAGTATCCGGCCGACCTGCTCGGCGTCGCAGTCGACAAGGGCGAGATCCAGGCGATCGCCGACGGCGACCCGAACCTCTATCTGCTCGAGAAGCGCAGCAACGGCGCGTATACGGAACTCGCGACGAACCTGTCCGGCGAATACGCGCACAAGGTGTGCTGCGTGATCGGCGCGCGCGGCGACCTCGTGCGCAACGACCGGCCGGCCGCTGCCGCGCTCGCGCGCTCGATCGTGCAGGCCACCGAATACACGCACGACAACCCGAACGAAGCCGCGAAAGCGTTCGCGAAGTATTCGCCGAAGATCAGCCCGGACGACCTGCGCAAACTGTACGCGACGCTGACCTATACGCACCACCCGACCAACGTCGACCTGCAGCAGGAAATCGCGTTCTATGCGGACGATTTCCGCCGCATCAACGTGCTGAAGAAGAGTACGGACCCGCAGCGCTTCGCGCAGCAGGTCTATGCGAACGTGCTGGGGTGACGCGATGTCGACGATCGAACACGCCTCCACCGCACGCCCCGCGTCGGCACGGGACGGTGCCGCCACCGCTGCGCCGTCCCGTGCCGCGTGCACGGCCTGCGACGCCACGCTCGCGGCCGAAGCCCGCCGGGCCCGCACCTGGCCGACCGGCATCGTCGCGGCGCTCGCGTGGGCCGTGCTCGGCGCGCTCACGCAGCTGTGGCCGAACCGCATCGCCGGCTTCACCGAGTGGGCGTACACCGACACGTTCGGCACAGCCGCGTGGGCGATCGCCGCGCTGCTGCTCGTCGTCGCGACACTCGGCCATCGCGTGCCGGCCACGCGCGCACGGCTCGCCCGCGTGCGGCCGGCCGGCCCGTGGCTCGTCGCGCTGCCGCTCGTGCTCGCCGCGTGGGAAATCGTCACCGCGAAAACCGGCTGGCTGCCGACGCCGTTCTTCGCGCCGCCGCAGGCGCTGATCGAGGTGTACGTCGACGACTGGCCGCGCCTCGCCGGCAGCGCCGGCAATACGCTGAAGCTGCTCGCGCTCGGCTTTGCGTACGGCGTCGCGGTCGGGTTCGCGGTCGGCGTGTCGATCGGCTGGTCGCGCCGCATCGGTTACTGGGTGCATCCGGTGCTGCGCGTGCTCGGCCCCGTGCCGGCCACCGCGCTGCTGCCGCTCACGTTCTACTTTTTCCCGACCAGCTATTCGGCCGCCGCGTTCCTGATCGCGCTGGCGACCGGCTTCCCGGTCGCGGTGCTGACGTGGTCAGGCGTCGCGAGCGTGAACCGGCAGTACTACGACGTTGCGCGCACGCTCGGTGCGAACGCGCGCTTCCTGGTGCTGCGCGTCGCGATTCCAGCCGCGCTGCCGCACGTGTTCGTCGGCATCTTCATGGGGCTGAGCGCGTCGTTCACGGTGCTGGTCGTCGCCGAGATGATGGGCGTCAAGTCGGGACTCGGCTGGTACCTGAGCTGGGCGCAGGGCTGGGCATCGTACGTGAACATGTATGCGGCGCTGATCGTGATGGCGCTGCTGTTTTCCGGGCTAATCGCGCTGCTGTTCGCGGTGCGCGACCGTGTGCTCGCGTGGCAGAAAGGAACCGTCAAATGGTAAGCGCCGCCGTTCTCGACTCGTCCGTTTCAGCGGCGCCCGCTGCGGCAGCGCCGCGCGGCGCGCGTATCGACATCCGTCATGTAAGCCACGCGTTCGACGGCCCCGGCGGCCCGCTGCCGGTGCTCGACGACGTCACGCTGTCGGTCGCGGCCGGTGAGTTCGTCGCGCTGCTGGGCCCGAGCGGCTGCGGGAAATCGACGCTGCTGCGGCTCGTCGCGGGCCTCGACGCCGCACGGCAAGGCACGATCGCGCAGGACGGCGCGCCGATCGAGCGGCCCGATCCGTCGCGCATCGTCGTGTTCCAGGATCCGACGCTGTACCCGTGGCGCCGCGTGCGCGCGAACGTCGCGCTCGGCCTCGAAGCACGCGGCGTGGCGCGCACCGCGCAACATCGCGTCGACGATGCGCTCGCGCGCGTCGGACTGCAGGAATTCTCGAACGTGTTTCCGCATCAGCTGTCGGGCGGGATGGCGCAGCGCGTCGCGCTCGCGCGTGCGCTCGTCAACGATCCGCGGCTGCTGATTCTCGACGAGCCGCTCGGCAAGCTCGACTCCCTGACGCGGCTCACGATGCAGGCCGAACTCACCGCGCTGTGGCAACGCGACGGATTTTCCGCGCTGCTGGTCACGCACGACGTCGAGGAAGCGCTGTTTCTCGCGCAACGCGTGATCGTGTTCGGGCCGCGTCCCGCACGGATCGTCGCGGAACTGCGCGTCGACCTGCCCTATCCACGCCATCGCGGCGACCCGCGCCTTGCCGAACTGCGCCACGAGGCGCTGCGGCATCTCGGACTCGATGCGAGCTGGTAAATGCGCGGTGTCGTTCACTGGCTGGCCGGTTCGCGGCGGCAAGGGCCGCGCCGATGAGCGCGCCGCCACTCGCCGACTGGGCGCTCGTATTCCTGCAACTGCTGTATCGCGTGCAGACCGCGCTGTCTCAGACGCTGCATGCGGCCGGCCTGACCGGCGACGCCGACGGACAAGCCGCGTGGCCGTGGACACACCGGATCGCGCTGGAAACGCTGCGCATCGACGCGGGGCTCACGCGGCAGCTCGCGTTCGCGGTGGCAGCGACCGCGCTCGCCGTCGTGCTCGGCGGCATCGCGATCGCGTCGCGCAAGCGGCGCGTGGCGTCGGCGGTCGCCGCGCTGGTCATCGCGTGGTTCGCGCCGTGGCCGCCGTCGTCACTCTGGCTCGCGCCCGCCGTGCCCACGAGCTTCCAGCGCAATCCCGCGCCCTTTTCCGTAGCCAACGTGATGCTCGGCGCGCATCTGTATGCGCAACGCTGCGCGGCCTGCCACGGCGCGGACGGCCGCGGCGAGGGGCCGCTCGCCACAACGCTCGCGCACTGGCCGCCGACCTTCGCCG
>NZ_JAGIXF010000127.1:0-14235 GCF_021483755.1 Burkholderia sp. WTPI3
CCGCCTCTCGGATAGACCTCGTTGGTGAGAATTGACAGCACGAATCCGCTGGGCAATGCCCACGACGAGCGGCTCTTCGACCATGCTTTCAGCAGGCGAACCATGCGGCGCATCTGACGTCCATCGACGGTGTCAGGGCTCTTTTGCACAACATTGTCCTGGAACCATTCGGTGACCGCCTCCGGGTCAGAATGCTTCCAATTGGCCGCTGCGAGTTCGTATTGCGCATTGTCGCCTTCACCGGTCTCACGGTAGACGGGCATGTCGATGGTGAAACCATCCTTGTAGTACACGCGCACGCAGTTTTTGAGCACTTCGGGCGCACGCTCGAACGAGTTGTCGTAGTTCAATGCATCGCGCACCATACACTTCGCGTCATAAGCTGAAAACTCGCCACCGCGGTCACCGACGAGCTTGGGCGTGTGCAACATGCGCGGACCTCATTGACCGGGACCCTGGCGCTTATGAAGTTGCGGACTTGCTGCGTATCAAGGCGGATGCCGAGTGGCAGGCCGGCACGCGTGCAGGTCGACCTCCTGGCAGCCATCTCCCTGCGCTGCAGACACCAACAGCAATCCAGCGAGCGGTGGCCGTCTTTTGTCGCCAGGAGGCAGTACGCCAGGAGAGACTCGACCCACGCTTCAACGTATCGGTGCGTATGGGCGAAACAGGGCCTGTGTCCGAACTGACGGCAAGAGAGTCGGTTGAGGGGCGGCTCGTGGTCGGAACGCGAGGCAAGCGTCAAGATGTTGAGGCGCTGCGCGAGTTGATGGAGTACGGCGGAGACCAAGTCTTCGAGGGGCTCGACGTGCGGATGGAGGGCTCGCCGCTCTTCCCGTCTAGGGACGTTGCGGTGACTCGCCTGCAGGTGTCAAGTCAACCGCGTCCAATTACGATGACAGTGGTCTTAGACTCAGATGCGAGCGTGCCGTTGTATCTCGAGTTTTCCGGAAACGCGACGCACGGCAACAAGGGCTTTCGCTTCACTGGCTCTTGCCTTGGCGCGATGCTGAGCGTGACCGTGACTGCCCATTTTGTAGGGAAAAGCCCAGATTTCACGATGAACTTCGACTTCCGGTCATGGGAGCGGAAACCTATTCGGCAGCTGTCCCATTTTGCGCGGCTGCGGCAGATTCTTCAATTGATGGTTAAGCCCATCCCGGTACGAGTCCAGTACACGCACGAGGGTGTTGAATCGGACTTTGGCTCGGGCATCGTCGATGGCGGCGAGCGGTTCCGGATATTGCGTGCCTTCATGACCGAGGTTGACAATCTCAGGAAGCTGGACAGCTTCTTCGACCTAGGTCTTGCAATGCCAGCGGACCTTGGTGACGTACTGCGCGACCAGGGTTATATCTCGCAGTTGCTTGCGATGATTGATATTGATAAGGCTGATGACCCCACGGTCGAAATTAGCCTCGTGCCCAGCGAACCGACCGGGCCGCTACACGAGCTTATTGTAAGTCAAAAGCCCGGGGCGGTTCGTTTCAACCAGGAACTGAACGTCAGGGTTTTCGGCCGCGACTACGGGCCGTTCGAGCTGGAGGTTACCTGCCCGGCCGCGGTTGTCAGGCCCATCGGACCCGCGAATATCACGGTCGGGGTGCCTACACGGCTGGCCCTACGAGCTACAGAGGGGCATTACTGGTCTGCTAGGGTTGCAGACCGTCCATGAAGAATTTCACCATTGATGGTCGACTTTCGAGGGTGAGGGTCACGCAAAAAATAGCCGTCTATATTCGCGACAATTTCGTGCCCTGCACGCGCTGCCATGTGGTCAGCGCGATGTACACAGCGCCGTCATCGAGGTGGTTGGCATTGTGATACGCAGTAACTAGGTGGTGGCACAGTGAGCGAGGCTGGCGCAAATGAGGCTTCTCAACCGTCGTCAAGAGGCACCTTCGCGAGGGTCGGCGAGCAGAAGTGAGGCGTCAATTCCGAGCGCGCGAGCGATGCTTCCCACAGTCTCAATCGTTATATCCGGCGCACTGACTTCAATTAAGGAGGCGTAGTTCCTGGCAAGTCCTGCTGCGCTTCCGAGAGACTCCTGCGACAAACCTGCATCCGCGCGATATTGCGTAATGTTCCGGGCCACGAGTTCCGGTAAAGGCAATCGTCGTTTTAGGCGCCCGTCAGCCGGACGGGCCACGAGCAACTGGCTAGGATTGATTTGGAAGCACTCCGCAAGCGTATCGACTGTGCTCAAGCGGACGTTTGAGCTCCTGTTTTCAATCCGCCACAAGGTGTTCCGGCTGATACCCGTCAGTTCAGCCAAGTTGACCAAAGACATATGATGCGCCAGCCGGGCGGCCTTCACCCCTGCCGACAATCGACCGGTGACGTTATGGTTTAGCTCTGTCGCGCTTCGTTTGCGCATCTGGTCTTGAGAGGGTGACGGCAGGTGACGCAAAAAACGCCGCGGGCGCAACTAGCTTGCTCGCGGCGATTTAGCTCCAATAGTGCTTTAGACGCCACAACACATATTGTGCTGTGGCGCAACATCACCAGGATTTTAGAGATTCCGGTCAATCTTACTGTGCAACGGGGTGTCAGTGGAACACCAAAGTTTGATTTCAAACTCAAACTTACCCGTTGTCAGCAGGGGGCGCGCCGCCCGGTGCGGATGCTTACACGAGGCCCGTCGCGTAGTACACGGCGATCACGAAGAACACCGCGAGCGTCTTGATCACGGTGACCGCGAAGATGTCGCGATACGACTCGCGGTGCGTGAGGCCCGTCACCGCGAGCAGCGTGATGACCGCGCCGTTGTGCGGCAGCGTGTCCATGCCGCCGCTGGCCATCGCGACGACCCGGTGCAGCACCTCCAGCGGAATGTTGGCCGCTTGCGCGCCCTTGATGAACAGGTCCGACATCGCGGCGAGCGCGATGCTCATCCCGCCCGACGCCGAACCCGTGATGCCGGCGAGCGAGCTGACCGACACGGCCGCGTTCACGAGCGGGTTCGGAATGCTCTTCAGCGCATCGCTGACGACGAGGAAGCCCGGCAGCGCGGCGATCACGCCGCCGAAGCCATATTCCGATGCCGTGTTCATCGCGGCGAGCAGCGCGCCGGCGACGGCGGCCTTCGAACCCGTCGCGAAGCGGCCGCTGACGCGCTTGAACGCGGTCAGGAGGACCACCACGATACCAAGCAGCAGCGCTGCCTCGACCGACCAGATCGCGACGACGGTCTTGATCGACGTCGTGACCGGCGCGTGCACGCCGGGCAGCACGTCCGGTGCGACCGTGTACGACGCGGCGCCGTACCATTGCGGGATCAGCTTCGTGAATGCGAAGTTCGACACGCCGACGAGGATCAGCGGCAGGATCGCCAGCGCCGGATTCGGCAGTGCCGTCGTTTCGACGCGTTCCGGTTCATTGACGAGCGACGTGCCATAGCCTTCGCCCTTCGCCATCGCGGAACGACGGCGCCATTCCAGATACGTGAGGCCGACGACGATGATGAACAGCGAGCCGATCGTGCCGAGCGCAGGTGCGGCCCAGGCGGTCGTCTTGAAGAACGTGGTCGGGATGATGTTCTGGATCTGCGGCGTGCCGGGCAGCGAGTCCATCGTAAACGAGAACGCGCCGAGTGCGATCGCGCCGGGCATCAGCCGTTTCGGAATGTTGCTCTGGCGATAGAGTTCGGCCGCGAACGGATACACCGCGAACACCACGACGAACAGCGACACGCCGCCATAGGTGAGCAGTGCGCACACCGCGACGATCACCGCATTCGCGCGCGAGCGGCCGATATAGCGGATCGCGGCATGGACGATCGACTCGGAGAACCCGGACAGTTCGATCACCTTGCCGAACACGGCGCCGAGCATGAACACGGGGAAATACAGTTTGACGAAGCCGACCATCTTCTCCATGAAGATCCCGGAGAAGACCGGCGCGACGGCGGCGGGTTCGGTCAGAAGGACCGCGCCGAGCGCGGCGATCGGCGCGAACAGGATCACGCTGTAGCCGCGATACGCGGCGAACATCAGGAACGCCAGCGCGGCGAGGACGATCACGAAAGACAAGGGAGTCTCCTAATGGCTTTGAATGGCTTTGGTTGTTGTTCGATCGCGACGCGTCGCGGACCGGCTCAGGTTCGTGCAGGTTTCGTGCCATAGGCCGGATTGCGCCGCCGGACATGGGGCCGACGCTGGCCGGCCAGCCGGCACCGGCCAATGTCTGATGATTCTACATAAAACGTCTCCGAATGGAGACGATCCCGCCGTCAGGACAACCCTCCGAATCGGGCAGGGCTTTCCCGGACAAGGCATTCCGGCATGTCTCCACAGTGAGATAATTCGTCTCGATCCGGAGACATCCGGCCAAGCATACGCGGAGACGACGACACGATGATGAACGACTGGGTTCGCCTGCCCGTCAATTACGGCGACGTGCTGCGGCGCGCTGCCGAGTCGCTGTTTCGAACCTTCGAGGATTCGAGTGCGGGCACGGTGGTCGTCGATCGCGACGCGCGCGTCGTGTGGATGAACGAGCGATATGCGGCGCGCTTCGGTTTCGCCGATCCGCAGCAGGCGGTCGGTCTCGATTGCGAAACGGTGATTCCGAACAGCCTGATGCGCGAGGTGGTATCGACCGGGCAGCCGATCCTGCTCGACATCATGGAGACGGGCCGGGAACCACTGGTCGTCACCCGGCTGCCGCTGAAGAACGAGGCGGGCGAGACGGTCGGCGCGATCGGCTTTGCGCTGTTCGACCAGTTGAAGACGCTTACGCCGATCTTTTCCCGCTATGCGCAGCTTCAGCAGCAGTTGATCGCGACGCAGCGCTCGCTCGCGCAGGCGCGCCGCGCAAAGTACACATTCGCGAGCTTCGTCGGCACGAGTGCCGCGAGCCTCGAAACCAAGCGGCAGGCACGGCGCGCCGCGCAGGTCGATTCGCCGGTGCTGCTGCTCGGCGAGACGGGCACCGGCAAGGAGTTGCTCGCGCATGCGATCCACGCGGCTTCGGCGCGCGCGCTCCAGCCGCTCGTGACCGTCAACGTCGCCGCGATTCCCGACACGCTGCTCGAAACCGAATTCTTCGGCGCGGCGCCGGGCGCGTATACCGGCGCCGACCGCAAGGGGCGTGTCGGCAAGTTCGAGCTGGCCGATCGCGGCACGCTGTTTCTCGACGAGATCGGCGACATGCCGCTGCCGCTGCAGGGCAAGCTGCTGCGCGTGCTGCAGGACAAGGAGTTCGAACCGGTCGGCTCGAACCGGATCGTGCGCGCGGACGTCCGGATCATCGCCGCGACGTCGGCCGACCTGCCCGCGCTGGTCGCGGCCGGCCGCTTTCGCGCCGATCTCTATTACCGGCTCAACGTGCTGACCATTCACGCGCCGCCGCTGCGCGATCGGGCGTCCGACATTGCCGCGCTCGTCTACGCGACGCTCGAGGAACTGGCCGCCCAGCACGGCCGCGCCGCGCATTGCGAACTGACCGACGATGCGCTGCGGATGCTGTGCGCATACCCGTGGCCGGGCAACGTGCGCGAGCTGCGCAACACGCTCGAGCGTGCGCTGATGCTGTCGGATCGCTCGGTGATCGATGCGGGTGCGCTCGCGCCGTTCCTCGGCCCGGTGCGCGTGTCGCCGGACGGCATGCCGGCGGGCGCGCTGTCTGCTGCCCCGGCCGCCGCCCGGGACGCGGGCGACGCGCCGGTCGTTTCGTATACCGATGCATTGGCCGCGTGGGAGCGCCAGTTCCTGACCGACGCGCTCGCGGCTTGCGACGGAAAGGTGGTCGAAGCGGCCGCGCGCATCGGCATCGGCCGGGCGACGCTCTACAAGAAACTGGCGGCGCTCGGCATCGACCGATAGCGCCGCGCGGCGGGGGCTGTCGCAAGCGGGCGGCCGAACCGTGGCAGTACCGGACAGGAGACAACGATGAAATGCATCGGCATCGCCGGATGGATGACCGTCCTGGTAGCGGCGTCCGCGTTCGCGCAGTCGGGTGATGCCGACGCGCCGGTGGCGCGGCGCAATTGGTACAACGATCCGTTCGTGGCGCTGTCGCAGGACTTTGCCGAATGCCCGCTGCCGCTCGGCCCGTGGATGACCCGCGCCGAGATGGAGGACGACGCGCATTACCGCGCCGAGCGCGGGACGACCTGCTGGCTCGCGCACCGCTGCACGAAGCCGAATTCGTATATGTACGACGCACCGATCGCCGCGGCTGCGAAGGCCCATTTCGACGGCACCGGCCGCCTGCATGGCACGAGCCTGTGGATCACCGTGCAGCGCCGCTTCATTTATGTCGAAGGGTGTGCGGATCCGGCATTCGATCGGCAGGCATTGCAACGCGAACTCGCCGCGCTTCCCGACGTCGAACGGGTTTTCGTTCGCATCACCGACGATCCGCACGGAGCGCTGCCGTACAAGACGCGGGGCCAGCCTGACCGGACGCCCGACTGAACGGTGGAAGACAGCGCATGGCATACTCGCGAGATTCAGAAAAATGGTTGACGGAAAGAACAATGAAACACATGCTTGCGTCGGTCTGTCGGTGGCCTCGAACGCATTGGCGTCAGGCCGGATTGTTGGCCCTTGTCGCGGGGCTTGGCGGGTGTGGCGGCGGTGCGCCGCTATTCACTTCGGATGGGCGCCCGACTACGCAGGTCCAGTGCACGGGCAACGACTGGAGTAATTGCACGGACAATGCCCGCGCCATCTGCAACGGGGAATTCGACATCCTCGATCAGTCGACCGATGACGCCGTGCGAAATCTTCTCTTCGCATGCAAGAAGAAGAGCGGCTATTGATCCCGAAATGACCGGGTGAGGGACGTTAATCGGGAGAAGCGCTTTTCTATTCGCTTGGAGTCGGCTATTTTTCATGAATAACACTCACGGAATTCCATCCATATGGCGACCTACAGGCAACTGACTGCGCAGCTCGAAAGGCTTCAGCAAAAAATCGACAAGGAACGCGAAAAGGCGATTGCCGATGCGATTGCCGCTATTCGGGCCAAAATCGAGGAATTCGACATTACGGCAGAGGAGCTCGGCTTTCGTCCGATAGGCGCCGCCGCTGCCGCAAAGCCGAAGCGTCCGTTGCCGCCGAAATACCTGAATCCGAAGACCGGCGAAACGTGGAGCGGTCGCGGGCGTGCACCAGCGTGGCTCGGCAAGAACCGCGCGCGTTTCCTGATCGAGGACTGACTCCCGAAAATCCTCACCTTTCGTGCGTCGACTGACGGTGCGAACGGCCCAACGGCCGTCGCACCGTTTTGTTTTTGTGCCGTTGCAGCGCGATTCCGGCCGGCGAATCGAACGGCAATGACGCGCGGTTATCGGATTCCATTTTGCGAATTCACTGCGATTCAGCCGGATATCGCGCCGAATTGCGGTAAACAGCCCGGCAATTACGTTGTGCTCGCGCATCGGCATTCGCGCGCTTCGCGGTGCAGGCGGACTGCCGACGGGCATCACCGCTCGCGCATTGGCGCAGCGCATCGCGCCATTCCCGAATGTACTCACCATGGCTCCTGTAAATCCTCACCTTGGAGGACGCGGCCGGATCGCCGCATCGTGTTGCCTTCATCCGGTACGTCGTGCGAAGGCATCGGTTACGGGCCCATGTTGCAAGCGTTGAGGTACGCCGCACAGTCGGCCGTTCGGCATATAGGCAGCCGCATCCGGTTCGCCTATGCTTGGAGTTCGCGTCGACCGGCGCACGGCCATGCGTGCCCGTGTACCGGTCGGGTCGTCTTTCGTTACCGTTTGGAGCCGATGTGACCGTCCGCCATCTCGATGCATTGTTCCAGCCCAAGTCCGTTGCGGTCGTCGGTGCATCGTCGCGCGCGGGAAGTTTCGGCGCGATCGTCTGGGCGCGCGTGATCGACGGCGCATTCGAGGGGCCCGTATGGCCCGTCAATCCGAGGTATCGCGAGCTGAACGGGCATCCGGTCGTTGCCGATGTCGACAGATTGCCCGCACCGCCTTCGGTCGCCGTGATCTGCACGCCACCCGCTACGTGGGCCGGCATCGTGCGCAAGCTCGGCGAACTCGGCACGCGGGTCGCGGTGATTGTCGGCGAGGCGCGCACCGACGCGGATCGCGCGGCGCTCGATCGCACGCTCAAGGCCGCGAAGCCGTTCGTGCTCCGTATCGTCGGGCCGGGCAGCCTCGGCGTGTTGTCACCGTCGCGTCATGCGCATTTTGGCGCGGCTGCCTATGCGGCGCGATCGGGCGGCGTTGCGTGGGTGTCGCAATCGAACGCGCTGACAAACGCGGTGCTGGGCTGGGCCGATGCGCGGGGGCTCGGCTTTTCGCATGTCGTCGCGCTCGGCAGCGAGGCCGACGTCGATGCGGGCGACGTGCTCGACTATCTGGCGAGCGACCCCGGCACGCGCGCGATCCTGCTCGAACTCGACACGGTGTGCGCCGCGCGCAAGTTCATGTCGGCCGCGCGCGCGGCGGCGCGCAACAAGCCGGTGCTGGCGCTGCGCACCGGGCGCGCGGATCCCGGCGATGCGCTTTACACGGCCGCTTTCCAGCGCGCGGGGATGGTGCGTGTCGATGCGCTCGACGATCTGCTCGACGAGATCGAGACGCTCGGTGTCGGGCGGGTCGCCGCGCGCGGCGCGGCGACGCTCGTGACGAGCGACGCGGGCGTCGCGAAACTCGCGGTCGATGCGGTTGCCGAAGTGCGCGACGTGCTGGCCGCCTGGCCGGTGGCGGCAACCTCGGCGGTGGCGGCCGCGCTGCCGCATCTCGTCGCGCCCGGCAATCCGCTGACGTTGGGCGACGACGCGCGTCCCGAGCATTTCGGTGCGGCCATCGAGGCGCTTGCGACGTTTCCGCAGACGGGCACGCTGTTCGTCGTGCATTCGACGTCCCACAGCGCACCGGCCGATGCCGTCGCGCGCACGCTGATCGAATCGCGGCAGCATGCGTATCGCGGCATCCTTGCATGTTTCTTCGGTGCGGTCGACGCGGCGACGCGCGACGCATTGCACGCGAACGGCATCCCGGTACACACGACGCCGCAGCGGCTTGCGCGCGCATACGCGCGTCTCGTCGATTACAACCTCGGGCGGCAGTTGCTGATGCAGACACCCGATGGCACGCCGCTACAGCCGGCAGAGTGCGTTGCATCCGCGCAGGCCGAGGCCCGCCGGATGGTTGAGGCCGGCGAGCACGAACTGGCCGGCGCAGCCGCGCTGCGCTGGCTGTCGCACTTCGGCTTGCACGGCGAGCCGGCCGATGCACCGGCCGGCGCCAGGGTCGTCGACGTCACGGTCGACATGTACGACGATTCGAACTTCGGCCCGGTGTTCCGCTATGCCGTGCCGCCTGCGGACGGTGTATCGGCGCCGTTCGTCGTGTACGGGCTGCCGCCGCTGAATACGGTGCTCGCTCGTGCGGTGATGGAGCGTTCACCCTATGCGCGTCGCACGCCCGTCGAGCCGACGCTCGGTGCACTGACGGCGCTGTCGCAAGTCGTATGCGACGTCCGCGAGGTGGTCGCGATGTCGGTCACGCTGCGCGTGCTGTCCGATCGCGCTTACATCATCGCGCCGCGCGTCGCGCTGGCCACCGGGCGCAGCCGGCTCGCGATCATGCCGTATCCGCGTCATCTCGAGCAGACGCTCGAATGGCGCGGCGAGACCGTGACGATCCGCCCGATCCGCCCGGAAGACGAGGAAGCGCACAACGAGCTGCTGGGTGCGATGACGCCGGACGATCTGCGCATGCGCTTCTTCGGCGCGGTGCGCAGCTTCGACCACTCGCAAGTGGCGCGCATGACGCAGATCGACTACGACCGCGAGATGGCCTTCATCGTCGCGTTCACCGATGCGTCGGGACGGTCGCATACGCTGGCGGTGGTGCGCGCGGTCGCCGACCCCGACAACGAGACCGCGGAGTTCGCGATCGCGGTGCGCCCCGACCAGAAGGGCAAGGGGCTCGGCCGTCTGATGATGACCCGCATCATCGACTATGCGCGATCGCGCGGCACGGCATGGATGATCGGCGAAGCGCTGCGCGAGAACACTGCGATGATCTCGCTGGCGAAGTCATGCGGCTTCGCGATTTCGACGACGGAGGAACCGGGCGTGGTGGGCTTCAGAATGAAACTGCAACCATAGTCGCGCGTAACGCGCGCCCGGCCGGGCGGGGATGCGCAGGTAGGCGAGGCGGTACGGTTCGCTCGGTATCCGCGACGCCCCTTTACCGCTGACTGTGCCGATTCGGTATGCATTCGGAATGCAGAGCATCGACGCACTGTCGAATACACGAGGCGGTGCGGCTCTCAGTGACTTGTGGGAACCGCGAATTCGCCGATACACGGCATTCGCATCGGGTTTGCTGCGAGCTTCGATGACATCCGCGTGTGGACAGTTCCAGCGGCGTATTCGAGTACGCCGACACTCGCATCCCGCACCTTCGGCATCGGGAATATCGAAAAGGTGAGACTTTTCGGGAGCAAAGGGTGAGCTTTTCCGGGGCGCGCGAGGTGAGCCGATACAGGAGCTGTTCGGTGAGCCTTCCCGGGAACTGGCGGTGAGTGCTTGCGGGACGTCCCGGTGAGCCTTTCCGGGAGGGCTTGCGGAGCATCTGCGCAACGCATCGGTGAGGGCTTTCGGGACACGCAGGTGAGCGTCTCCGGGAGCTTTGGGTGAGCTTTTGCGGGATGTGCTGGTGAGCGATTACGGGACACCAAGGTGAGACTTTTCAGGAGCCCGGAAACGGAGTGCTCCGGCTGGCGCGGCGCCGGTGTTTGCCGGCGTTCGCGTCGGGGCGGGCACGCATGAACCGTGCCCGAGGCGGGATTTACGCAGCGAGTTTTGCCGCTGCGTCGTTCACCTGGTCGCGGGAAATCGCGAGTTCTTCGAGGTGCGTTTCGGCATAAATGCCACCGGTTTCGCGCTCGAGGCGGGCGATCGTCAGCGCACAGCGTGCGGTGTCCTTCGGCATGGCGATGAAGCGTTTGACCGACTCGCCGGACGTGAATGCGTCGAACAGCGCGGCGCGCACGTCGTCCGGAAGCGTCTTGGTCCATTGGTACGGCTTGCCGTTGAACGTGATCGACGGCGGCAGCGTGCGTTCTTTCTTCGTGGCGGTGATGAGCCCGTAGGTGCGCGCGGCGTCGCCGATCTGCTCGGGCGAGAAGAGTTCGTCGGGCGTGATGTCGAACTGTTCGATGTAGTTCTCGATCGCCTGCATCGCTGCGGCACGATCGTCGCGCTTCTGCTGCGCGCGCGCGACGATGTCGCGCAACTCGTCCGCTTCCTCGGGCGTGATCGTGAAGCTCGCCTGCTTCTGCTGAAGTTCGGAGAAACGCTGGAATTCTTGATCGTTCAGAAGTTTGGCCATGACATCCATCGGATACGGCAGCCGCGACAGCCAGCCGCCGTAGTTTTTGAGAGGGCCGCTATTCTAGCGTAGCGCCGGCGCCTGCCCGGCAACGCCCCGCGGAATGCCCGCGCAAGCCTGCACTACCGTGGCTCTTCTCGCATGCACACTTGCCCGGCGTCCCGATGGCGTGCTCATCCGGCAGCTGTCGACCCAAACCCGCGTCAGCACGTCTGCGCGCGGCACATCGACAGACGGCCGGCCGTATCGCGCAGCCCGTCGACGACCGCATCGACGGACGGCGCCATGTGGGTATCGATCCGGCGCATGTACGGGCAGGTGAGCACCGCGATCGCATGGCCGGACGGGCCGAGGATCGGCGTGCTCAGGTCGGTGACGCCGTACGCCTGCCGGCTGTCCTGGCGCACGTAGCCGGACTGGCGGATCGACTGGCACGCGCGCGCGAGCTCCTGCTCGTTCATCGGCGCTTCGCCCTTGACCTTGCGGTGCTCGGCGAGCATGTCCGCGCGCTGCTCGCTACCCTGGAACGACAGCATCACGTGGCCCGACGCCGTGTCGGCGAGCCCGACGCGCGAGCCGAGCCGCACCGATACGCCCCACGTGCCGGGACCGTCGACCTGCGCGATCACGAGCAGATTGCCGCGATCGTAGACGGACAGATGGCACGACTGTTCGGCTGCATCGGCGAAACGCTGCATTAGCGGCAACGCCTCGGCGATCAGCCGGTTCATCGGCGGATGCCGGTGCGCGAGCGCGAACAGCTTGAGACTGAGGGTATAGCGGTCGCCGCCGCTCGAGCGCATCACGTAGCGGCGGGCCACGAGACGTTCGAGCATCCGGTAGATCTCGCTCGCGTTGCGGCCGAGTTCCTTCGTGATCTCGGTGCGAGTGAGTCCTTCCTTCTGTTCCGACAGGAGTTCGAGAATGTCGAGACCCTTGTCCAGCGCGGGCGCGCGATAGCGGTCGGTCGCGCCAATCGACTCCCGTGCGTCGCTGCCAAAGAACGGGTTGTTGGTCGTTTGCGTCATGGGTATGAGGTCAGTGGATTTCCGATCGGCAGGCGACGCACGCTGGCCGATGTCGCACACGGGTCCGTTGGCTCCGGATACGGATGAGGCACCATTCGTCCGAGCTTAACAACAAACTTTCAGTGTGCAATGCAGCGTGTTTTTACCAATCGTTACCGATCAAGAACGGATCAACGGTCGTTTCCGATGACAGGGTCACAACGAATATTGCTGGTTCACTCCCAGTCCAGACGGGGACGAGGCATTTCGACGTCGCGCAACGGTGCCGGCAGCCCCGATGCTGCGCCGCAGCGCCGGCGATCGCGCCAATAGTCGGTATCCGTCGCGGGTCATTTCATTGCGGGCGGCGGATGGTACAAAGAGCGGCGGGCCAGCGACGGCGCGGATGCCGGGCCGTCGTCGCCGATGCGCAGACCGGCGGCCGCCCGTTCGATGCGCGTCGCACTTCGGTGCGGCGCCGCGATCGCTGCGCCCGCGCGAGCCTCGCGCGTCGAACGGCCTGCCGGCTACGGCGCCGACGCGCGCCATCGACGATCGACATTCAGTCCGGCGCGTGGCTGTGAACGGCTGCGTCGGCCGGTATCCTGTCACATTCGACAACAGAGGTTGAGCACGATGAAACTGCTTCGCTATGGCCCGTCCGGCCAGGAAAAGCCCGGTATTCTCGACGCGGACGGCCGGATTCGCGACCTGTCCGCGCACGTTCCGGATCTTGCCGGCGATGTGCTGTCCGACGCCGGTCTCGCGCGGCTGCGCGCGATCGATCCGGCCACGCTGCCGCTCGTGTCCGGCGAGCCGCGCATCGGCGCGTGCGTCGGCCGCGTCGGCAAATTCATCGGCATCGGTTTGAATTATGCCGACCACGCCGCCGAAGCCGGCATGCCGGTGCCCAAGGAGCCGGTGGTGTTCGGCAAGTGGACGAGTTCGATCTGCGGCCCGAACGACGGCATCGACATCCCGAAGGGCTCCGTGAAGACGGACTGGGAAGTCGAACTCGGCGTCGTGATCGGCGCGGCCTGCAAGGATGTCGACGAAGCGCGCGCACTCGATTACGTCGCAGGCTATTGCGTCGTCAACGACGTGTCCGAGCGCGAATGGCAGATCGAGCGCGGCGGCCAGTGGGACAAGGGCAAGGGCTTCGACACGTTCGGCCCGATCGGCCCGTGGCTCGTCACGCGCGACGAGGTGCCGGATCCGCAGCGCCTTGACCTGTGGCTCGAAATCGACGGCCACCGCTATCAGAACGGCAACACGCGCACGATGGTATTCAGCGTCGCGCAGTTGATCGCCTATCTGTCCGCCTGCATGACGCTGCAACCGGGCGACGTCATCACGACCGGCACGCCGCCGGGCGTCGGGATGGGCATCAAGCCGTCGCCGGTGTTCCTGAAGCCCGGCCAGATGGTACGCCTCGGGATCGATGGGCTCGGCGAGCAACTGCAGCGCACGCGCGGCGCGCAGTAACCGCGGGTGTGGCGCGGGCCGGGTGCCGGCGCAACCCGGCAGCCTCCCGGTCTGCGCACGCCGATACGATCGCCCCGCATGACTGGCGGCGGCGATCGTCGCGAACCGGACATCGATGCAGCAAAGACAAGGGCCCGATTCCGCAAGATGCGGAATCGGGCCCTTGTCGTTCGTCCGCGTCTGGAGGCAGAGGGTCAGACGATGTTGTCGAGTTCGCAATGCGCTTCTAGCCGGTATCCGTCGGGATCGACGGCGAACGCCGCGTAATAGCCGGCGCCGTAGTGCTCGCGCTTGCCGGGGCCGCCGTTGTCCTGACCACCGTGCTGCAGTGCTGCGCGGTAGAACGCATCGACCTCCACCGGCGACGACGCGCGAAACGACACGTGCAACCCCGACCCGGGATCGGCGGCGACCGGCCGC
>NZ_JAGIXF010000128.1:0-13722 GCF_021483755.1 Burkholderia sp. WTPI3
GCCGGCCCGTCGGGGGGGTGCCGGGGCGCTGGCGACCCTCGCGGCCGCGCAGGCGCAGCTCGAAGCCGCGCGTGCGCTCGGTAGCCGGCTGCCCGTCGACGAAAGCCCGGCCGTCGTGCAGGCGGCCGCGCAGTTCAAGCTCGCGTACCGGAACCTGAAGCGCACGACGATCGTTGCGCCGGTCGACGGCACGATCGGCCAGCGTTCGGTGCAGGTCGGCCAGCAGGTCGGCCCCGGCGTGCCGCTGATGTCGATCGTGCAGCTGAACCGGCTGTGGGTCGAGGCGAACTTCAAGGAAGGGCAGATTCGGCACATGCGCGTCGGCCAGCCGGTCGACGTGGTGTCCGACCTGTACGGGTCGCGCATCGTCTATCGCGGCCGCGTACAGGGCTTCTCGGCGGGCACCGGCAGCGCGTTCTCGATGCTGCCGTCGCAGAACGCGGCCGGCAACTGGATCAAGGTCGTGCAGCGCGTGCCGGTCGTGATCGCGCTCGATCCCCGCGACCTGGCCGCGCATCCGCTGCGCGTCGGGCTGTCGATGCGCGCGACGGTCGACACGCGCAACCGCGGCGGGCACGCGCTCGACAGCGAGCCGCCGACGCCGGCCGTCAGCACGCGCGTGCACGACGGCGTCGCGAGCGACGCCGACGCGGCCGTCGCCGCGATCATCCGCGAGAATCAGGGCGGCTAACGCGCGCCGGCCCGCCGGGCGGGCCGATCGCGACGATCCGCCGGACGACGGGCCTTCGTCCGGCTACCGACCCGACTTTCGTCTTTCCGCCATCGATGTCGGCGCCGATCAAACGCATGTCGCGTTTGAGACATCGGCGCCCCTGCCTCCGGGACTACTCTCGAACAGCACGTTGCGTGCGCGCCGCACCGGCGCGCAGCGGCGCCATCCAACGAGACATGGAGACAATACGATGAGCAGCAATCGAGGTGTCGTCTATCTTGGGCCGGGCAAGGTCGAAGTCCAGAAAATCGATTATCCGAAGATGGTCGATCCGACCGGCCGCGCCATCGGACACGGCGTGATTCTGAAGGTCGTCAGCACGAACATCTGCGGTTCCGACCAGCACATGGTGCGCGGCCGCACGACCGCGCCGGTCGGTCTCGTGCTCGGTCACGAGATCACGGGCGAAGTGGTCGAGGTGGGCCCCGACGTCGAGACGCTGAGGATCGGCGATCTGGTGTCGGTGCCGTTCAACGTCGCATGCGGCCGCTGCGCGATGTGCAAGGACACGCATACGGGCGTGTGCCTGAACGTGAACCCGTCGCGTGCCGGTGGCGCTTACGGCTACGTCGACATGGGCGGCTGGATCGGCGGCCAGGCCGAGTACGTGCTCGTGCCGTACGCCGACTTCAACCTGCTGAAATTCCCGGACCGCGATCAGGCGATGGCGAAGATTCGCGACCTGACCTGCCTGTCCGACATTCTGCCGACCGGTTATCACGGCGCGGTGAGCGCGGGCGTGAAGCCGGGCTCGACGGTCTACATCGCGGGCGCGGGCCCGGTCGGGATGGCGGCGGCCGCATCGGCGCGCCTGCTCGGCGCGGCGGTGACGATCGTCGGCGACATGAACGAGGAACGCCTCGCGCATGCGCGCGCGATGGGCTTCGAGACGGTCGACCTGTCGAAGGACGCGTCGCTCGGCGAGCAGATCGAGCAGATCCTCGGCGTGCCGGAGATCGACTGCGCGGTCGACTGCGTCGGCTTCGAGGCGCACGGCCACGGTTCGTCGGGCCATTCCGAGGAAGCGCCCGCGACCGTGCTGAACTCGCTGATGGAAATCACGCGGCCGGCCGGCGCGATCGGCATCCCGGGCCTGTACGTGACGGACGATCCGGGCGCGAAGGACAAGGCCGCGCAGCACGGCAGCCTCAGCATCCGCTTCGGCCTCGGCTGGGCGAAGTCGCACTCGTTCTTCACGGGGCAGACGCCGGTGCTGAAGTACAACCGCAACCTGATGCAGGCCATCCTGTTCGACCGTCTGCCGATCGCGAAGATCGTCAACGTCGAAGTGATCTCGCTCGATCAGGCGCCGGAAGGCTACAAGAAGTTCGACGGCGGCGCGCCGCGCAAATTCGTGATCGATCCGCACGGTTTGCTGGCAGCCTGACGTACGAACAGAAGAGGCGTGAAACGGGCGGTGCCGGAGACGGCACCGCCCGTTTTTGCTGTGGCGCAACGCGCGTCGTCATCGCTGCAGCCGTGGACGATAGCGGCGACCCCGATCGTCGCGGCCGGGCGTTTGCTGCGATAATCATCGCCCGATCCCGACCCTCTGTCGCCGTCCGGCGGCGACCGCACGGATGGCCAAGTCACTCCCTCTCGCCGCGCTGCACACCTTCGTCGAAGTGGCGCGCTGTGGCAGCATGAAGCAGGCGGCCGACCTGCTGTGCATTTCGCCGGGCGCGGTCAGCCAGCATGTCCGCAATCTAGAGGACCGGCTCGCCATGCGCCTGTTCGAGCGTACCGGGCGCGAGCTCGAGCTGACCGGCACGGGCCGCGCGCTGTTCGACCAGCTTGCCGGCGGGTTCAACGAGATCGAAGCCGCGTGGGCGGACGTTCACGGCGCGAACCGGCGCATCGTGCGGCTCGCCGTGACGACCACCGCGTCGTTCGCGAACACGTGGCTCGTGCAGCGCCTCGGCTCGTTCAATGCCGAATACCCCGAAATCGAAATCACCGTCGAGACGCGCGCGCAACTCGTCGACCTGCGGCGCGACTACGTCGACGTCGCGATTCGCCACGGATTGGGCCGTTATCCCGGGCACGCGGCGTTTCGCATCTGGACGCCCGAGATGTGGCCGGTCTGCAGCCCGCGATTGCTCGATCCGGCCCGCCCGATCCGCACGGCGGCCGATTGCCTGTCGTATCCGCTGCTGCAGGATGCCGATCGCGCCGACTGGACGCTATGGTTGCGCACGCAGGGGATCGAGGATGCGCGCACACCGCGCGGCGCGAGCTTCAGCGAGGACGCGTTGCTGATCAAGGCGGCCGTCGCCGGGCAGGGCATTGCGCTGGTCCGCGACATCTACGCGCGCGACGAAGTCGCGGCGGGGCGGCTCGCGCGCGTGCTCGCGCGGCCGTGGCCGACCGAGTTCTCCTATTACGTCGTATGCAGCGAAGCGCGTCAGCACGAGTGGAAGATCGTTGCGTTCCGCGACTGGCTGGCACGCGAGCTCGGCGAGCCCGACGACGATGCGCGTGGCCTATTGGTGTGACCTGCGGGCGACGCCAGACGAGAACCCCTTGATCTTGCCGGTCGCAAGCGCCGTGCCGAGCAGGATGACCGCGCACCCGGCGATCGTCTGGACGGTAATCGTCTCGTGCAGGAAGACCGCGCCCCACACGACGCCGAAGATCGGGATCAGGAACGTGACCGACGCCGCGTATTGCGCGCCGGCGTTGCGGATCAGCCCGAAATACAGCAGGTAGGCGACGGCCGTGCAGATCGCGCCGAGCAGCACCACGGCGATCCATGCGGACGCGGGAACCGGCGCGTGCGGCCACATCGGCACGGCCAGCGGCACGAGCACGATCGCCGCGAACAGCTGGCTGCCGAACGCCGACACGAACGGCCTGACGTTCGCCAGCTTGCGCTTCGAGTAATGCGCGGCGAATCCGTACGACAGCGTCGCGAGCATCGCGGCCGCGATCGCGCGCGGGGCGCCGGGCGCGCCGGCGCCGATCGCGGAGCCGGCCAGCACGACGACGCCGGCGAAGCCGACCGCGAGGCCGATCGCCTGCGGCTTCGTCAGCGGCACGCGCAGCCATACATACGCGACGAGCGCTGTCCACAACGGGGTCGTGGCGTTCAGGATCGAATCGGTGCCGGCGGACACGAACAACGCCGCATAGGTCAGCAGGCAGAACGGCAGCGCCGAGTTGGCGATGCCGACGACGAACAGCGGCGCCGCGTGCGCGCGGAATTCGCGTCGTGCATCGGCGCTGCGCAACACCGGCAGCAGCAGCACGGTGGCGATCGCCACGCGCAGCGCGATCAGCGGGACGGCGCCGAACGACGGCGCGCCCATGCGCATGAACAGAAACGACGCGCCCCAGATGGCAGCCAGGGTCACGAGCTGTAGTGCATTCATCGACGAACTCCGTTCAATGGGTCGGGCAACCCATTGAACGTCACACGTGCGTCGCGGCGCAAACCCGGTTTTGTGAGGGCCGGTTTAGAAAAATGAATCGGCGCGGGGGTGCGGGAGAGGCGGGAGAGGCGGCCCGCTTTGTGCGGGCTGGTAAATGCACCGTTTAACGTCAGTGCGTCCTGGGCATCGTGCGACGGTCCCGCTGCTCCAGTTAATTGCCCGGCGAACGTAACGGAAACGCACCGGGCATGGGGGAGTTGGCCGCCACAGCGGTCGTGTCGTCAGATGAAGCGGCTCGAAAGCACGAATCGAAAGTCAGCGTTTCTGCATGGCGTATGCGACCATGCCCTTACAACTTCTCGGCACCCGTTTCTTTAAGGCCGCTTTATTTTTCTACCGCATCACGCCGCACGCACGTCACGCATGAATCACATGCGCCGGAAATGCCATCCCCGGGCCTGCCGAACCCTGCGCGAGCGGGGCGACCTGCTTGCGACGTTCGCGCGTCGGCGCAACGCCGAAAGCATCGCGATAGCTCTTGCTGAAGTGGCACGCCGACTGGAACCCGCACGCCATCGTGATGTGCATGATCGACATGTCGGTCTGCAGCAGCAGTTCGCGCGCGCGGCGCAGCCGCAGCGTCAGGTAATAGTGCGTGGGCGTCATCCCGAGATGCTCGCGGAACAGCCGCTGCAACTGACGCTGCGACATGTTCGCCAGCCGCGCGAGTTCCTCGCGCGACAGCGGCTCCTCGATGTTGTTCTCCATCAGCGAGATCACTTCGAACAGCGACTTGTTCGCCGAGCCCAGACGTGCGACGAGCGGCATCCGTTGTTGCGCGCTCGTGTCGCGCACGTGCTCGACGATGAACTGCTCGGCGATCTGCGTGACGCGCGCGGTGCCCACGCGCGCGGCGATCAGGTTCAGCATCATGTCGAGCGGCGCGACGCCGCCCGTGCACGTGATGCGGTCGCGATCGACCACGAACAGTTCCTTCAGGAAGCGCGTGTCCGGAAACTCTTCCTTCAGCGCCGACATGTTTTCCCAGTGGATCGCGCACGCGTAGCCCGCGAGCAACCCCGACTTCGCCAGTGCGTAGGTGCCCGTGCACAGGCTGCCGAGCGGCAGGCCCATGCGAGCAAAACGGCGCAGGGTCGAGAGGTGGGCGGGCGTCGTCGCGCGCTGCACGTCCACACCGCCGCACACGAAAACGATATCCGGCTGCCCCACGCATTCGGCCGGCCCCGTGTCGACCGTGAGCCCGTTGCTCGCCGTGACCGGGCCGCCTTCGGGGCTGATCACCGACCAGCGGTAGAGCGGCTGCCCGCTCAGGTAGTTCGCCATCCGAAGCACCTCGATCGCATTGGTGAACGCGATCATCGTGAAGTTCGGTAAGGGCATGAACGCGAAGTGGGACAGCGACGCTGTGCGGTCGGGCGACATGGGGAGCGTTCCTTGAATCTCTAATAGCTTTTGGCCCGAGGCACGGATCGGGCTGCCGTATTGTGTGAGCGAGCGCAACAAGCGTGCCATACGGCTAAACCCTAGCTCCATACGTTGTATGGGCGTAAGGCCGATGCTGCATTGCACCGTAAACGGGCTGCGCTGCACCTGGGACGAGCGGGGCAGGCACCGACGAAGTGCCTGTCCATAGGTGAACCGCGAGGGCCGGTTCGTTGGGTCATCCGGAAAAGCACGAGCGGTCACTTGTACAAAACGGACGTGCATGGCGGAAAAGGCAAAGAACGCGTCTAAATTCATCAATCCGCCGAAAATCCGAACGACAAGAATAGAGCCGTCGGCAGCCTTGCTCTGGACGCGCTGGAAACCCAGGTACGGCGGGCCTCGAGCTTCGGTTTTCCGCCCTTCATTCTTGTCACGGACGCACTATGTCGAACACCCAGCCTTTCTTCTCGCAGCCTCTTGCCGAGCGTGACGCGCCGGTGCGCAGCGCCATCCTCAAGGAGCTCGAGCGCCAGCAGTCGCAAGTCGAGCTGATCGCGTCGGAAAACATCGTGTCGCGCGCGGTGCTGGAAGCACAGGGTTCGGTGCTGACCAACAAGTATGCGGAAGGCTATCCTGGCAAGCGTTACTACGGCGGCTGCGAATTCGCGGACGAAGTCGAGGCGCTGGCGATCGAGCGCGTGAAGCAGATCTTCAACGCCGGCTACGCGAACGTGCAGCCCCACTCGGGCGCGCAGGCGAACGGCTCGGTGATGCTCGCGCTGGCCAAGCCGGGCGACACGGTGCTCGGCATGTCGCTGGACGCCGGCGGCCACCTGACGCACGGCGCGAAGCCGGCGCTGTCGGGCAAGTGGTTCAACGCGGTTCAGTACGGCGTGAACCGCGACACGATGCGAATCGACTACGACCAGGTTGAAGAACTGGCGCACCAGCACAAGCCGAATCTGATCATCGCCGGTTTCTCGGCATACCCGCGCGCACTGGACTTCGCTCGCTTTCGCGCGATCGCCGACAGCGTCGGCGCGAAGCTGATGGTCGACATGGCGCACATCGCGGGCGTGATCGCCGCCGGCCGCCATGCGAACCCGGTCGAGCATGCGCACGTCGTCACGTCCACCACGCACAAGACGCTGCGCGGCCCGCGCGGCGGCTTCGTGCTGACCAACGACGAAGAGATCGCGAAGAAGATCAACTCGGCCGTGTTCCCCGGCCTGCAGGGCGGCCCGCTGATGCACGTGATCGCCGGCAAGGCCGTCGCGTTCGGCGAAGTGCTGCATGCGGACTTCAGGACCTACATCGACAGCGTGCTCGCGAACGCGCAGGCGCTCGGCGAAGTGCTGAAGGCGGGCGGCGTGGATCTCGTCACCGGCGGCACCGACAACCACCTGCTGCTGGTCGACCTGCGCCCGAAGGGCCTGAAGGGCGCGCCGGTCGAGCAGGCGCTGGAGCGTGCGGGCATCACCTGCAACAAGAACGGCATTCCGTTCGACACCGAGAAGCCGACCGTCACGTCGGGCATCCGCCTCGGCACGCCGGCCGGCACGACGCGCGGCTTCGGCGTCGCGGAGTTCCGCGAGATCGGCCGCCTGATTCTCGAAGTGTTCGACGCGCTGCGCGCGAACCCGGAAGGCGACCATGCGACCGAACAGCGCGTGCGCCGCGAGATTTTCGCGCTTTGCGAGCGCTTCCCGATTTACTGATCGACGACCCCCACAAATACAGAGACTGGAGCGAGAGGCAGATATGAGCACGCTGCATCAGGACAGCATCATCATCGACGGACTGAACATTTCGAAGTTCGAGAAGCCGGTGTTCGAAGACATGCGCCGCGGCGGCATCACGGCCGCGAACTGCACGGTGTCGGTGTGGGAGAACTTCACCAAGACCGTCGACAACATCGGCGTGATGAAGAAGAAGATCCGCGACAACGGCGAACTGCTGACGCTGGTGCGCACGACGGACGACATCTTCCGCGCGAAGAAGGAAGGCAAGACGGGCATCATCCTCGGCTTCCAGAACGCACATGCGTTCGAGGACAACCTTGGCTACATCGAGGCGTTCGCCGACATGGGCGTGCGCGTCGTGCAGCTTTGCTACAACACGCAGAACCTGGTCGGCACGGGCTGCTACGAGCGCGACGGCGGCCTGTCGGATTTCGGTCGCGAAGTGATCACCGAGATGAACCGCGTCGGCATCATGGTCGACCTGTCGCACGTGGGCGGCAACACGTCGTCGGAAGCGATCGCGTTCTCGAAGAAGCCGGTGTGCTACTCGCACTGCCTGCCGTCGGGCCTGAAGGAACATCCGCGCAACAAGAGCGACGCCCAGCTGAAGGAAATCGCCGACGCAGGCGGTTTCGTCGGCGTGACGATGTTCGCGCCGTTCCTGAAGCGCGGGATCGAAGCGAACATCGACGACTACATCGAGGCGATCGACTACGTCGTGAACCTGATCGGCGAAGACGCGGTCGGCATCGGCACGGACTTCACGCAGGATTTCGCGAAGGAATTCTTCGACATGCTGACGCATGACAAGGGCCGCTATCGCCAGCTGACGAACTTCGGCAAGGTGATCAACCCGGACGGCATCCGCACGATCGGCGAATTCCCGAACCTGACGGCCGCGATGGAACGACACGGCTGGAAGGAGTCGCGCATCCGCAAGATCATGGGCGAGAACTGGGTGCGCGTGTTCAAGGACGTGTGGGGCGCATAAGCGCCCGCCGAGCCGAACCGCCACCAGCTCAACACTAGAAAAATCGGGACGTGCCAGCGCTTGCCGCGCGGGCACGCGGACGATGTCGCGCCCGCGCCCGAGCCGCGCGGCCACTTTCCTCACGGAGCCACAACGATGCAACCGCAACTGCCGATCAACGTCGATCCCGATACCGGCGTCTGGACCACCGACGCGCTGCCGATGCTGTACGTGCCGCGTCACTTCTTCACGAACAACCATGTCGCCGTCGAGGAAGCGCTCGGCGTCGAAGCGTATGCGGAGATTCTCTACAAGGCCGGCTACAAGTCCGCGTACCACTGGTGCGACAAGGAAGCGAAGCTGCACGGCCTGACCGGCATGGCCGTGTTCGAGCACTATCTGAAGCGCCTGTCGCAACGCGGCTGGGGCCTGTTCTCGATCATCGAAGCCGATCCAGCCAGCGCGCATGCCCGGATCGAGTTGCGCCACTCGTCGTTCGTACTCCAGCAGCCGGGCAAGGAAGGCAAGCTCTGCTACATGTTCGCGGGCTGGTTCGCCGGCGCGATGGACTGGGTCAACGACACGACGCCGGAAGGCAAGGGCGCGCCGCGCTCGCAGTCGAAGGAAGTGCAGTGTGCGGCCGAGCACCACGACCACTGCGTCTTCGAAGTGTCGCCGATCGCGCACTGACGTCCTGACCGACCGACACAGAACAACACCCGCAACACGAAACACACGAACGCCAGAGGTCGCCTGCGATGCGTTATCCCCACCTGTTCAAACCCATGCAGCTGAACCAGTTGACGCTGCGCAACCGGATCGTCAGCACCGCGCACGCGGAGGTGTATGCCGAGCCGGGCGGCCTGCCGGGCGACCGCTATATCCGCTACTACGAAGAGAAGGCGAAGGGTGGCGTCGGCCTGGCGATCTGCGGCGGCTCGAGCCCCGTGTCGATCGACAGCCCGCAGGGCTGGTGGAAATCGGTGAACCTGTCGAACGACAAGATCATCGATCCGCTGACGCGCCTGGCCGATGCGATGCACAAGCATGGCGCGAAGATCATGATCCAGGCCACGCACATGGGCCGCCGCTCGTCGTTCCACGGCGAGCACTGGCCGCACCTGATGTCGCCGTCGGGCGTGCGCGAGCCGGTGCATCGCGGTAACGCGAAGATCATCGAGATCGAGGAAATCCGCCGCATCATCGGCGACTTCGCGGCAGCCGCGAAGCGCGTGAAGGCGGCCGGCATGGACGGCATCGAAATCTCGGCCGCGCATCAGCACCTGATCGACCAGTTCTGGAGCAAGCGTTCGAACCATCGAACCGACGAATGGGGCGGCAGCCTCGAGAACCGTCTGCGCTTCGGCATCGAGGTGCTGACGGCCGTGCGCGAGGCAGTCGGCAAGGATTTCTGCGTCGGCCTGCGGATGTGCGGCGACGAATTCCACGAAGACGGCCTCGACCACGAAGCGCTGAAGGAAATCGCGCAGGCGATGTCGGAAACGGGCCTGATCGACTACCTGAGCGTGGTCGGTTCGGGCGGCGACACCCACAACACGATCGCCAATTGCATGCCGCCGATGGCGCTGCCGCCGGAGCCGTTCGTGCACCTCGCGGCCGGCATCAAGTCGGTGGTGAAGATTCCGGTGATGCACGCGCAGAGCATCCGCGATGCGGGTCAGGCCGAGCGCCTGCTCGCGAACGGCATGATCGACCTGGTCGGCATGACCCGCGCGCAGATCGCCGATCCGCACATGGTGATCAAGATCCGTGACGGCCGCGAAGACGAAATCAAGCAGTGCGTCGGCGCGAACTACTGCATCGACCGCCAGTACAACGGCCTCGACGTGCTGTGCATCCAGAACGCGGCCACCTCGCGCGAAGCGACGATGCCGCACATCATCGAGAAGTCGCGCGGTCCGAAGCGCAAGGTGGTGGTGGTCGGCGCGGGCCCCGCGGGGCTCGAGGCGGCACGTGTCGCGAAGCTGCGCGGCCACGACGTGGTGCTGTTCGAAAAGAACACCGAAGTGGGCGGCCAGGTGATGATCGCCGCGAAGGCGCCGCAGCGCGAACAGATGTCGGGGATCATCCGCTGGTTCGACATGGAAACCAGGCGCCTGGGCGTCGATCGCCGCCTCGGCGTCGCCGCCGACGAGAAGATGATCATGGCCGAGAAGCCGGACATCGTCGTGCTCGCCACCGGCGGTTCGAGCTTCACGTGGCAGGTGCCTGCCTGGGGCGTGGCCGAAGGGCTCGCCGTCAGCTCGTGGGACATCCTGACCGGCAAGGTCGAGCCGAAGCAGAACGTGCTGCTGTTCGACGGCGTGAGCACGCATGCGGGCGCGGGCGTCGCCGACTTCATGGCGAGCCGCGGCTCGAAGGTCGAGGTCGTGACGCCCGACGTGAAGGTAGCCGACGATTGCGGCGGCACGACGTTCCCGATCTTCTACCGCCGCCTGTATGCGCTCGGCGTGATCCCGACGCCGAATTACATGCTCGATCGCGTGTACGAAGAGGACGGCAAGAAGATCGCCGTGCTGCGCAACGAATACACCGAAGAACTGGAAGAGCGTGCGGTCGACCAGGTGGTGATCGAAAACGGTTCGTCGCCGAACGACGACCTGTACTGGAAGCTCAAGCCTGAATCGGTGAACCGCGGCCAGATCGATCCGCACACGCTGTTCGCGGCCGAGCCGCAGCCGTGCCTGTCGGAAGAGCTGGGCAACGGCCGCTTCCTGCTGTTCCGTGTCGGCGACTGCATCTCGATGCACAACGTCCACGGTGCGATCTATGACTCGCTGCGTCTCGTCAAGGATTTCTAAAGATGAATCCGGCTTTCCTCATTACCGCACTGCTGTGGCTGTCGGTGGCGGGGCTCGCGTTCGCGGTCGCGAAGCGCTCGTCCTACTGGCGTCTCGGGCGCGCCACCGCACCCGGCTCATTCGGCGTCGCGAACCTGTTCGCGATTCCGAAACGCTACTTCGTCGACCTGCACCACGTGGTTGCCCGCGATCCGTACATCGCGAAGACCCACGTCGCGACCGCGGGCGGAGCGATCGCCGCGCTCGCACTGGTGTTCGTCAACTACGGCCTCGCGATCTACTCGCCGTGGCTCGACAAGCTGATCTTCCTCGCGGCGCTCGCGATGCTCGTCGGCGCGGTGTTCGTATGGCGCCGTCGTGCGGCGAAGGACGTGCCCGCACGCCTGTCGCGCGGCCCGTGGAATACGCTGCCGTGGATGCTCGGTTCGTTCGCGCTGGGCCTCGTGCTGTTCATGGTGGTGCCGACCGGCGCGATGTCCGGCGCCTTTGCGGTGCTCTGCGCGCTGCTGATCGGTGCCGGTGCATTCACGATGACCGTCGGCGCCGCAAAGGGCGGCCCGATGAAGCATGCGATCGCCGGCCTGCTGCACCTCGCGTTCCACCCGCGCCAGGAGCGTTTTGCGGCTACCCGTGATTCGTTCACGGGTAGCGGCACGGCCACGCCGCCGACCGCGCTGAAGCTGCCGGACATTGCGCACGAGGAGTACGGTGTCGCGAAGCCCGTCGAATTTCGCTGGAACCAGCTGTTGAGCTTCGACGCGTGCGTGCAGTGCGGCAAGTGCGAAGCCGCATGCCCCGCGTTCGCGTCGGGCCAGCCGCTGAACCCGAAGAAACTGATCCAGGATCTCGTTGTCGGGATGGCGGGCGGCACCGATGCCGCGTACGCCGGCAGCCCGACGCCGGGCCTCGCGGTCGGCCAGCATCGCGGCGAGCCGAACGGCCCGATCGTGTCCGGCCTGATCGAGGAGCAGACGCTGTGGTCGTGCACGACCTGCCGTGCCTGCGTGCAGGAATGCCCGATGCTGATCGAGCACGTCGACGCGATCGTCGACATGCGCCGCAACCGCACGCTGGTGCACGGTACGGTGCCGGGCAAGGGCCAGGAAGTGCTGGCGAACCTGCGCGAGACCGGCACGATGGGCGGCTACGACACGGCCGCACGCTACGACTGGTCGGTCGACCTGAACGCGCCCGTCGCGCAAGCCGGCAAGCCGGTCGACGTGCTGTTCGTCGCAGGCGAAGGCGCGTTCGACATGCGCTACCAGCGCACGCTGCGCGCGTTCGTCAAGGTGCTGAACAAGGCCGGCGTCGACTACGCGGTGCTCGGCGGGACCGAGACCGATACCGGTGACGTCGCCCGCCGCCTCGGCGACGAAGCGACGTTCCAGCAGATGGCAAAGCGCCTGATCGCGACGCTCGGCTCGCTGTCGTACAAGCAGATCGTAACGGCCGACCCGCACGTGATGCACAGCCTGCGCAACGAATACCGCGCGCTCGGGCTGCGCGTGACGGTCAAGCATCACACGACGTACCTCGCGGAGCTGGCCGATACCGGCAAGATCGCGCCGAAGGCCGTCGAAGCGCTGCGCGAAAAGCGCACCACGTATCACGACCCGTGCTACCTCGGCCGCTACAACGGCGAAACGGAATCGCCGCGCAAGCTGCTGAAGAAGATCGGCATCCAGGTCGTCGAGATGGAGCGCAATGGCATGCGCGGCCGCTGCTGCGGCGGTGGCGGCGGTGCACCGCTGACCGACATCCCGGGCAAGCAGCGTATTCCCGATATCCGTATCGCCGACGCACGCGCGATCGGTGCGGACGTGGTCGCGGTCGGTTGCCCGAACTGCACGGCGATGCTCGAAGGCGTCGTGGGCCCGCGCCCCGACGTGCTTGACGTGGCCGAACTCGTTGCCGCCTCGCTGGAGTGAATCGATGAACACGATCAAACGAATCGATCCGCGCCGGCCGTTCATCATCACGGCCGAGGGCCTGAAGCGCATCACGCTCGGCGAGGAAGGCAGCGCCGATGCGAACGCGCAATGGTCTGCGCACGGTCACGGCGTGGCGGCTGCGAAGCCGCGCCGCGCGGTGCAGGATCCGAAGCACGTGATGCTGGTGGTGGCGCACACCGAACGCGGCGCGCTCGACGATCACACGCGGCAGGCGATCGCCGCCGCCGCGGTGCTCGCCGACGCGCAGACGGAAGTCGCGCTGCTGGCATTCGGCGAACTGAAGGACGACGCCGCGGAACTCGGCGTCGACAAGCTGATCGAGCTGGCCGATTTCGACCGTCGCGCGTTTGCGCCTGAAAGCGAATTGCAGGCATTGCTGGCCTGCGCGGCGGCACTCGCGCCGAAGCACGTGTTCGTGCCCGACAACGCGACCGGCGACGGCGACCTCGGCCGGCGTTACGCGGCAGCCGCCGGAGCGAGCGTCGCGACCCACGTGGTCGAGATCGACGCGAAGCATGTCGGCGCGTATGCGCAGGCCGGACGGGCGTTCGCGACGCGCGGGCTGCCCGACGTGCTCCTGCTCGCGCAGAACGCGGTCGAAGCGAAACTGCCGTTCGTCGGCGCGGGCGAGCGCCTGGCGGCCGGCTTCATCCGCCCGGCCGGCGACGCGGCGCAGACGGACCGCG
>NZ_JAGIXF010000129.1:0-13501 GCF_021483755.1 Burkholderia sp. WTPI3
CTTCGTCGTGCTCACGTTACTTGAGCGACCAGATCCCCCAGATGGCAATCAGCAAACCGAGACCGAACCCGCAGCCCAGCAACACCCATGTGTCCATTTCGCGCCTTTGAAGAACGTGCCGTCGCCGACGGGGTGTCGGCCGGCAAGCAGCAATGTCGATACCGGACGCCGGCCCGTTCTCTCGGAGTCGGGCGCGGTGCGTCAGGTCCGCGAATACTACGCTTCGGAGCTTTCAGAACGCATGCGCGATTTCTTGCAGTCGGGGAGCAGGGGCGGCGTCGCCGGCGTCATTTCTTGCCGGCGTGCCCGTTGTCCATCTGCGCGGCGGGCGGTGCCGCGTGCCGGAAGATGCCGGACTTCCAGATCATCTGTGACGCGGCGACCAGCACGAACAACAGCACGACGGTCCGGAAGATACGCGGCGACATCCGGTCCCGCAGGGGCCGAACGAGCCACATGCCGGCGATGGCCGGCAGGCTGGCCATCGCGGAAACCGCGAGGTCGGCGCCGCTCGCGTGCGTGACACCGCCGAATGTCGTGATCAGCGTGACGATCGACACCACGAGGATGATCGCGATCTGCTTCGTGAAGGCCCGGCCGGTCGCGCCGGACGAAATCAGGTAGGTGGCGAGCAGCGGCCCCGGTACCGACGCGATACTCTCCATCAGCGCCGCGCCGAACCCGAGCGCGAATCCGACGGGCTTCTGCCACGCGGGCGGCAGGTTGAGCTTCGGCGCGCTCAGCATCAGCGTCGCGGCGACGATCAGCAGCGCGCCCGACGCGGCCTGCGCGTGCCCGGCGTTCAGCGAAAGGAGGATGGCGACCCCGACGACGTTGCCGATCACGGTACCCACGATCGGCGCGGCGATCTTGCGGGCGGTGGCCAGCACTTCGCCGCCTTCGAGCGCTTGAGGGATGTTGCCGAGAATGATCGGCATGGACAGCAGCAGCACCGCATGCCGGATCGGCAGGAACTGGCTGAGGATCGGCATCGCGACCAGCGGCACGCCGATGCCGGTGATCCCCTTGACCATGCCGCCGAGCAGCAGCGCGACGGCGATGCCGGCGAGATCGAGCAGCGCAAGCCCGTGCAGGCTGGAAACCAGCACACCTTCAGTCAGATCGAGATGGGTCATCGGAAGCAGGTCGAGACATAACCGGCGGCGGGCGCGATCGAGCGCACTCGCTGCCGGCGCGTGCGGCTCGGCACGCAGTTGTTGTCGGGTTGGGAGTCGAACCGGTCGCCCGGTTGCTGCGGTCCGGCCGTCGGTCTACGCCAGCCGGACCGCAGCAGACGCGCACCCCTTCGACAGCACGAACACGGTTCGAGGCTGAATCTTACCCGAGCGCGGCGCGGGGCATCGGCGAGCGCCACCTGTCGTTGCCGCCGTTCAATACAATTCGATTCATGATGTGCGACCCTGTCATGTGAAAAATGCATGCATCGAAACGAGGAGGCGAGATGACGCTTGCGCAGTTGCAGGCACTGGCGGCCGTGGTCGAACTCGGCTCGCTGACGGCCGCGGCCGAACGGCTCAGCCGCAGCCAGTCCGCGATCAGCCACGCGCTGACCGAACTGGAAGAGCTCACCGAGGTCAAGCTGCTGTTGCGCGACCGGCAGCCGGTCGTATTGACCGCCGCGGGCGAACGCCTGTGGCCGTACGTGCAGAACGTCGTGCGCGAAGCGCAGACGCTGCGCCAGCAGTTCAGCCTGTCGCGCGGCAAGCTCGAAGGGCGGCTGGTGGTTGCGTCGTTGCCGAGCGTATCGCTGGCGTTCGTCGTGCCTGCGCTGGAGACGCTGAAAGAGCGGCATCCGGGCGTGACGGCAGTGCTGCTCGAAGGCACGGACGCGGAAGTCGAAGGGTGGATCGACGACGGGACGGCCGACATCGGCGTGGTGGCGGGCACCAAGACGTTCGCGCACGACTTGCCGTTGCTCGACGAGGATTTCGTCGCGGTGGCTGCGCACGACACGTTCGACGGCCGCAAGAGCGTGTCGGCCAAGGTGTTGTCGGCGGCGCCATTCATTTTCTCGAAAGCCGGGTGCGGGCCGGTCATCGCGGATTACTTCGCCCGCAACGGTGCGGCACTGCGCGCCGGGTTCAACGTGGTCGAGATGCGGACGATCCTGTCGATGGCGGAGGCGGGAATGGGCGTGTCGATCGTTCCGCGCATCACGCTGACCTACACGCGATTCGGCGGACGGGTGCTGGAGCTGTCGCCCAGGCTGCGCCGTTCGGTGCGCCTGGCGTGGAATGCGACCGGCAACGCGGTCGCCGACGAGTTCGTGAAGCTGGTCGACGCGCAGCGCGCCAAGGCAGGCAAGGCGGCCCGGACGCGGGCGAACAAGGGCAAGTAATGGGGGGCGCGGCGCGATGAAGCGCGCTCATGCGGTACTTGCAGTTTATTCATGCCGACGCATATCGACATGCAATACATTGCTGGATACACGCCACTGATTCCATTGCCTCGAAGGATATCGCCATGCCGGCATTGCCCGCCCTGATTGCATTCGGACTCTTGTCGCTCGGCATGGTGCTGACGCCCGGCCCGAACATGATCTACCTGATCTCGCGCTCGATCTGCCAGGGCCGCCGCGCGGGGCTGGTGTCGCTCGGCGGCGTGGCGCTGGGGTTCGTGTTCTACATGTTCTGCGCAGCGTTCGGCATTACCGCGCTGGTGCTGACCGTGCCGTATGCGTACGACGCGTTGCGCTTTTGCGGCGCGCTGTATCTGTTGTATCTCGCGTGGAATGCACTCAAACCGGGCGGTCGCTCGGCGTTCCAGGTCCGGCAATTGCCGCACGACAGCGGTGCGAGACTATTCGCGATGGGCTTCGTGACGAATCTCGCGAACCCGAAGATCGCGGTGATGTATCTGTCGCTGCTGCCGCAGTTCATTTCACCGGGGCATGGCAGCGTGCTGACGCAATCGCTCGCACTGGGCTGCGTGCAGATCGCGGTCAGCGTCTGCGTCAACGCGCTGATCGCGTGCATGGCCGGTGCGATCGCGGGGTTTCTTGCCGGACGGCCGATGTGGGCATTGGCTCAGCGCTGGCTGATGGGGACGGTACTGGCCGGATTGGCCGTACGCATCGCGTTGGAATCGCGAAGCTAGACGAGTGCGCTTGGGTGCTGACGGAGTCGAACGGCGGTCGTTGCAGGTATCGAGTCCGACAAAACCAATAGCCGGGGGCCCGGCCTTGAGTCGTTCAAAACTTGCATTTTCCGCCGCTGTCGCGGTCTTCGCGACGCTCGCCGGCATCGCGCATGCCGAGGTGTCGTACGTCTACGCGTCGGAGGTCGCGTGCTGCAAGCCCGTCGCGACGTGCGAAATAGCGGACCCGGGCGATGCCTGCCGCGCGAGGCGGAGCGGGGCGTGCATGCGCCCCCGGTCGTCCGCCACGCCCTCACGCGCGGCGGGCGACCGGCGCATCAATGCCCACGCCGCTTCTTGCTCAGCTCGATCGTCTCGAACAGCTCGTATTGCGCGGTCGGTTGCTGATCCGCGCCCGGCGCGTGGTAGTAGCGCATCGTGATCGTCGTCTGGCCACCCGGCTTGCCCGGATCGTGGTCGAACACGGCAATGCCGTACCCCGTGCCGGTATCGCGGCGCGCGGACCAGATCGCGTCCTCGAGCGCATCGGCGCCCTGGCGCACGAACGTGTTCGCGGCTGTGCCCGGCACCGGCCGGTTCGGCTTCGTGAAGATCTTCGCCTGTGCGAAACCCGTCGCCGGATTCTCGCCGTACACGTCGAGCGGCGCACTGGTGCCGCCGCCGCCGAGGATCAGGTGGATCGTGCCGTGGCTCGTGTCGAACGTCGTGCGCGCCGGATCGGCCGTGCCGACCGGACGCGGCTGCAGCGTCTCGACGACTTCGCCGGTCGACGCGTCGACGCCCGCGCGGTGATTGCAGCCGCGCACCGGGTAGCTGCGCTCGTAGTCGTGATCGTGGCCGCACAGCACGAGATCGACGCCGTAGCGATCGAACAGCGGCAGCCATGCCTCGCGGATGCCCTTGTCCGATCCGTTGCCCGTCTTCGACGAACTCAGCGCGTCCTGGTGCATCTGCACGACGATCCAGTCGATGTCGTCGTCGTGCGACGCGTGACGCAGCGTGTGCTCGAGCCAGCGCGTCTGTTCGCCGTTGCTGTAGCCGCGCACGTAGAACGACGTGCCCGGCGCGATCGGCGGGCGGCCGGTGCTCGCGGCCGGCACGAGCGGATCCGGGCCGCCGACGAACGCGGCCGCGTCCTGATACACGACGTCGTCGGCGTCGAGCGAGATGAACAGCACCGAGCTCACGCGGAAGCTGTACCAGCGGCCGGGAAAGCGCGTGCCGTTCTCCGGCAGGGTGTAGCGCGCGAGATACGAGTCGAGGCCTTGCGGGCCGTTGTTGAATTCGATCTCGTGATTGCCGGGGCACGGCATCCACGGACGATTCGCAGCCGAGGTCTGGTTGTTGTTGCCGAAGTCGCGCCACACCTCGGGCTGATGCGCGGGGTTCAGGTTCGCGTAGCAGAGGTCGCCGTTCAGCAGGTGGAACAGCGGCTGGAACTGCTCGACGGCCTGCACCGCGAAGCGGCTTTGCGGCGACGACAGCACCCATGCGCCATTCGGCGTCGCGAGGTCGCCGTAGCTCGTGAAGCGGAACGGCGCGCGGCCGCGCGGCGCGGTCGTGAAGGTCGCGGAGAACGGCTGTGCGGCGTTGCTGTCGTTGTCGGCCGTCAGCTCGTAGCGGTAGCGCGTGTCCGGCTTCAGTCCGTGCACGCGGGCGTGATACGTGAACACGGTCTCGCCGTTCAGGCCATCGGTGTAGATACGCTGCACGCCGTGCACGGTGCGTGCCGCCTCGCCGTCGGCGACGATGCGCGCGCGTGGATTGACGGCCGGCGCGAGCGACACCCACGAGATCGCGACTTCGGACGTCGGGTCGCTACCCCACGTCAGGTGAACCTGCTCGGGCGTGCCGTCCGGGCTCGACGCGGCGGCACGGGCGGCCGCAAGCCCGCCCGCGGCGGTGGCGAGGCTCGATACGCCGGCCAGTTTCAGGAAGCCGCGACGCGATACGGAAGCGGCCGGCTCGTTCGGCTCGGCGGAGAAGTTGTCCGGGTTCGACATGATCGTATTTTCGTTGATTGGGACGCGAGATGAGGAACCGCCCGGCCGGCGCATGCGCGGCCGGGGCGTGGGCCGGAAACGAGCGGGATCCCGGTGACACGCATTGTCGAAGGGCTGTTTTGCCGGGTTGTGACAGACGGCAAACAACGTATCGTTCGCCTCCATCGGTGCTTTCGTCGCGGCGGAAATTTATTTGCCGATGGCGCGACGGATTTCGTCCGCACGCGTCGTTCAAGGAAATGAACAGCTGCTTCCGGCTGAGCCGACGCTTCGGAGTCTTTCATGAAACTTTCCGCATCATTGCGATTAGCTGCCGGCTGCGCAGCGGCGCTGGCGACGTCCGCCGTATTCGCACAGGCCGTTATCGTCGCGCCGATCGCACCGCCGCCGGCGCGCGTCGAAGTCGTGCCGGCGCCGCGTGCGGGCTATGTGTGGGATCACGGCCACTGGCGCTGGCGGCAGGGCCGCTACGTGTGGGTCCCCGGACACTGGCAGACGGTTCGCGTGGGCTATCGCTGGGTGCCCGGACACTGGGCTCCGCGTGGCCCCGGTTGGCGCTGGGTGCCGGGCCACTGGGCGTGATGCACACGGTGTCGCGCGGCGCGCAGCGCCGGCGCGGCGGAATATCGTCCAGACGCCATGAGTCGAACCATGCCTTTCCGAACCATCGTGATACTGGCGGCCGCGGTCATCGTGCTGGCCGGCTGCGTCGTGGTGCCGGCGCGTCCCGCCTATTACCGGCCCGCGCCGGTCGTCGTATATTGATCGCGCCGGCCGGCTGCCGCAGGTCGCGGCGCCCGGCGAGCGATCGACAGGATCGGTATGCGGTTCGAGCCGGATGTCGATGAAGCCGACAGTGCCGACATCGGTCGCGGCGCACCACACGCCGCCGAACCGTCGGCGTGGCGCCCGGCGGCGCCGGCCCGACGCATGCAAGGAGAGCACGATGATGAGCTTCATCCGGACGGCGGGCGCACCCGCCGGTACAGTGCGGCGCATGCGCGGCACACGGCGGAGCAACCTGCGTTGAGCGACGGCGATCCGGACGCGGAACTCGTCGCACGGGTCGGCGCGCGCGACGCGTCGGCCGTGCGCGTGCTCGTCGCCCGCAAGCTGCCGCGACTGCTCGCGCTGGCGACCCGCATGCTCGGCGACCGCAACGAAGCGGAGGACGTCGCGCAGGAAACCTTCCTGCGGATCTGGAATCACGCACCGCGCTGGCGGGAAGGCGAGGCGCGCTTCGACACGTGGCTGCATCGCGTCGTGCTGAACCTCTGCTACGACCGCTTGCGCGGGCGGCGCGAGGAGCCGGTCGACACGCTGCCCGAGGTGCCCGACACGCAACCCGGGCCGGCCGCGCACGCGGAGCTGCGCTCGCGCGACGCGCGCGTGCGTGACGCGCTCGCCGCGTTGCCGCCGAGGCAGCGGGAGGCGCTCGTGCTCCAGTACTATCAGGAAATGTCGAACATCGAAGCGGCCAACCTGATGGGCATCACCGTCGATGCGCTGGAAAGCCTGCTCGCGCGCGCGAGACGCAACCTGCGTGCGCAACTGGCCGGCGACCCACCTAGCGAGGAAAAGCGATGACACCCGAACGATTCCGTACCATCGTCGCCGCGTATGGCTCGGATGCGCGGCGCTGGCCGCAGGACGAACGTGCGGCGGCCGAAGCGTGGGCCCAGGCGCATCCGCGCGACGCGCTGGAGGCGCTCGACGATGCGGCCGACCTCGATGCGTGGCTCGCGCAAGACACGGTTGCGCCGCCCGCGCCGGCGCTGGTCGAACGCATCGTCGCGACGGCGCCCGCGCCGCAACGCGCGCGGCGGCGCGGCAATGTGTGGTGGTCGGGCGCGGCGTTCGCGGGCGTCGGGCTGGCCGGTGCGCTGGCGGGCGCGGTGGCCGTGTCTATGCTGATGCTCGGCAGCGCGCCGATCGCGCAGCACGAACCCGGCTACCTGACGACGACGTTCGGCGGCCCGAGCATCGACGGAGGCGACGAGTGAGCGAACGCGGCTGGAAGTACATCCTCGTCGGCTCCGTCGTGCTGAACGTGTTCATGCTCGGCGCGATCGGCGGCGGCGCGTATCAGTGGTTCTCGACGCATCGCGGCCTGCATGTGGCCGGCATGCCTGCGCAGCACACCGCGCTGCGTTTCGCCGCGGACGAATTGACCGACGCGCGTCGGCGGGAATTTGCCGCGGCGCTGAAGGCGGCGCGCAAGGACGGTCGGGATTTCGCGCGCGAGGGGCGCGATGGCCGGATCACCGTGCTGGATTTGCTGGCTGCGCCGCAGCTCGATCGCGCGGCGATCGATGCCGCGCTCGATCGTACGCGTGCGGCCGATACCGCGTTGCGCGGGCAGGTCGAGCGCAGTGTCGTCGATTTCGCGGCGACGCTGACACCGGACGAGCGCGCGAAGTTCGTCGACGGGTTGCGACGTAGCGGAAACTGGCGGCTGCCGGCGAAATTGCAGAAGAAGCCGGACGAAGCGGGGAGCCCGTAAGCATGGCGACATGCGATCGGGTTCGGCTCGCGTCGTCGATTCCCGATATCGCATGCGCAGATCACTGACGGAAAACCTTCGGCGGCGAACTTCCGCGAAGCGTCGCCACGAACGTGCGATCCCGTTACGGATACGACATGCTCAACGCGCAAGCATCCACGCCGAGATCGCATCGACGACGCTGCCCTCCACGCCATTGAAGCCGTGATAGGCGAACGCCTCGCACGGATCGCCGCGCGACGTGCCGCCCGACACGATCATCAAATCGGCTTTCGGCGACTGGTCCAGTTTCTTCATCAGCGTATCCGTCTCGGACACCGGGCAAAACTTGCAGCCGTCTTTTTCATGGTGCACGACGAGCACCGGAATCCTGAGGCTCGCGAGATCCATGTTCGTGACCGGGTCGCCGCCGCGGTTGTCGCGCAGGATCGTCGAGGTCAGCACGATGCCGTCGGGCCCGCCGCCGCCGGCCAGCGCGATCGCAATGGCCGCAACGGATTGCGTGCCGCGGCTCGTTCCCACGAGCCAGACCGGTATGTGCAACTGCGTCTTCAACCATGCGATCACGGCGCGCGCATCGTCGGCGTGCTCGCGCGAGAGACGAAAGCCGTTGAGGTAGGGCGCGGATTGCCGGTCGCTCGGTGCGTCGATGACCGCCACGGCAATGCCTTTATCGACGAACATCGTTCTGGTGCGGACCAGGAAATTGCCTTCTCCCCATCCGAATCTTCCCGACGGGTCCAACTGCAGTCCACCGTGTCCGCCGGCATAGAGAATCGCCGCTATTTTCGGCGTTTGCGGTGCGATGAAGAGAAACCGTTGCGTGACGCCGGGGCGCGTCGGAATGTCGACGACCCTGGGCGCATTTTGTGCGTGAGCCGCATGGCCGTGCAGCGTCAACGCGATGGCGAGCAGCCACGCGCACGTCCAGAACGACGGTGCGCGTCGGCGAGTCGAGCCATGAAATGGTGCGCAAGGATGCGTCATCGTCGTGGCGGCCACCGCATTGCGCCGTCGCTCGACGGTGCGCGGCGACGTCTCCTCGTCAAGGTCATGCCGCGACTTCAACACGATGCGCGGCGTTCAATGCGATTCGACAAACTGAATCGGTCTCCGGTTGTGCCGATTCATTGCTTCGGAGCGAGGCGACGAAACCCGCGTGACGCGCGGACGGCACATTCCTTTGAGTCTAGATGGCTTTGCGGGAAGGGCAAGCGGGCGACAGGCTCATGGCGCTCGCCTTTGTGGGTGAACGAGAGTGACCGCCGGTTGATCGGGAGCGGAAACGGACAGATAGAACAAAATCGGCATCGCGACGGTGGATCGCAAGATCAGGCTTCGCGATCCCTGGCAATCCGCGCAGTGCATGGCCCGGAGAATTTTTGTCATCGTTTGAAAGCAAACGGAAAGGTATGCGCTCGCGGCGCAACGAAGAAAAAATATCGAGCCGTCCGGCGACGGATTTCCCGCCACCGTCCGTTAAACACGGGTACGCATCGCGAGAACCCCGTCATGGACCACCCGAACGACATCTCACCGGCCGCCATTGCGCTGAACCGCTTCGGTCTCGGCGCGCGGGCCGACGAAGCGCCGCCCGCGGATCCGAAGGCGGCGCTGGTCGCCCAGCTCGACCGTTACGACGCACGGCCTGCCGCGTGGGCCGGCGAGCCTGACGCGGTGGCGCTCGCGACGCGCTTCGCGGAGGCACGCAACGCGATGACGAGCGACGACGCGGCGGCCAGGCGCGCGACCGCGCAGTCGATCCGTCGCGACGGCTACGACGCGTATCGCAGCGCCGTCGCCGCGCGGCTGAACAGTGCGCTGAACACACCGGCGCCGTTCGTCGAGCGTCTCGTGCATTTCTGGGCGAACCATTTCGCGGTGTCGGTCGACAAGGGGCAGGTCGCCGCATACGCGGGGGCATTCGAGCGCGATGCGATCCGTCCGCACGTGCTCGGCCGCTTCGAGGACATGCTCGTCGCCGTCGTGCAGCATCCCGCGATGCAGCTGTTCCTCGACCAGGCGCGCTCGGTCGGCCCCGACAGCCCGGCCGCGCTGCGCGCCGACGCCCGCAATCCCGCGGCGCGGCGCGGCCTGAACGAAAACCTCGCGCGCGAAATCATGGAGCTGCATACGCTCGGCGTACGCACCGGCTATACGCAAGCGGACGTGACGGAATTCGCACGCGCGCTGACGGGCTGGAGCATCGCGGGCGGTCGCGGGCCGCAGCCCGGCGATGCGGCGCCCGGCGCGTTCGTATTCCGCTCGAAGCTGCACGAACCGGGCGCACGCACGGTGATGGGGCGCACTTACGACCAGCCGGGCGAAGCGCAGGGCCGCGCGATTCTGGCCGACCTTGCGCTTGCGCCCGCGACGAGCCGGCATATCGCGTTCCAGCTCGCCCGTCATTTCGTCACCGACAATCCGCCGCCCGCGCTGACCGACCGGCTCGCACGCGCATTCGACGCGAGCGGCGGCGACCTGCCGACCGTCTATCGCGCGCTCGTCGATGCGCCCGACGCGTGGGCGCCGGTGAACCGCAAGTTCAAGACGCCGTGGGAGTGGGCCGTGTCGGCGCTGCGGGGGCTCGGCTGGCGCGACACGGGCGGCCTGAAGGCCGCGCCGTTGCTCGCGCAACTCGGCCAGCCAGTGTGGCGGCCCGGGTCGCCGGCCGGCTACGACGACGTCGCCGCGAGCTGGGCCGCGCCCGATGCGCTGGTGCGCCGCGTCGAAATCGCGCAGCGGCTCGCCGCGCGCACCGGCGACCGGCTCGATCCGCGCACGCTCGGCAATACGCTGCTGGCCGGCTCGCTGAGCGCACCGACGGCAACCGCGCTGTCGCGCGCCGAAAGCGCGACCACGGCGCTTGCGCTGCTGCTCGTGTCGCCCGACTTTCAACGGAGATGAACATGGCCCGATCCTTTACCCGTCGGCATTTCCTGAGCGTTGCCGCCGCCGGCGCAGGCGCGTTCCTCGTCGCGCCGCGCATCGTGTTCGCGAACGTCGACACCGACCGGCGCTTCGTGTTCGTGATCCAGCGCGGCGCGGCCGACGGGCTGAACATCGTCGTGCCGTATGCGGAACCCGCGTATGCGTCGCTGCGCGGCCCGCTCGCGATCGACGCTTCGGCCGCGACACGCGTCGACGGCACGTTCGCGCTGCATCCGTCGCTGGTGCGGACCGCGCAGTTGTATCGCGACAGGCAGGCCTTGTTCGTCCACGCGATCGCGTCGCCGTATCGGGACCGCTCGCATTTCGACGGACAGAACGTGCTCGAGACGGGCGGGCGGGCGCCGTACCAGGTGAAAGACGGCTGGTTGAACCGGCTTGCCGCGATGTTGCCGAGGACGCGCGACAGCGCGATCGCGTTCGCGCCGACCGTGCCGCTCGCGTTGCGCGGCAGCGTGCAGGCCACGTCGTATGCGGCGTCGGGATTGCCGGCCGCGCCGGACGATCTGCTCGCACGCGTGTCGGCGCTCTACGAGGCCGACGCGCAGCTCGGGCCGCTGTGGCAATCGGCGATGGCCGCGCGCGGCCTCGCGGGCGATGCGCATGCGCGTCAGGACCCGGCCGGCGTCGGCAAGCTCGCGGCGACGTTTCTTGCACGCGACGACGGCCCGCGGATCGCGATGATCGAGACGGGCGGGTGGGACACGCACAGCGCGCAGAACGCGCGGCTCGCGAATCAGCTGAAGGCGCTCGACACGATGCTCGCCGCGTTGCGCGACGGCCTCGGCCCGGCGTGGCAGCAGACGACGGTGCTGGTGGCAACCGAGTTCGGCCGCACGGCCGCCGTGAACGGCACGGGCGGCACCGATCACGGGCAGGCGTCGGTCGCGATGCTGGCGGGCGGGGCGGTCGCGGGCGGCCGCGTGATCGCCGACTGGCCCGGCTTGCGGCCGGCCGACCTGTACGAAGGGCGCGACCTGAAGCCGACCGCGTCACTCGACGCACTGATCGCCGGTGCGGCTGCCGAAAGCCTGCGGCTCGACCCCGACCGTACCGCCGCTGCATTGTTCGCCGAAAGCGGCACGACGCGGCCGATGACGGGCCTCGTTCACGCCATGGCGTGATGCGCGGCATCCGGCATGCCGGTGTCGACATCCACCAACCGATAACACGACAGGGAGAATCGAAGATGAAGATCCGATCCATATCGCTTGCCGTCCTGGTGACCGCGAGCGCGGCGCTGATGTCCGCATGCGTGGTCGAACCCGCGCGGCCGCCGCAGCCCGCGCCGGTCGCCGAGGCGGCGCCGCCGCCGCCGGCGCCCGGCTATCGCTGGGCGAAGGGGCATTACCGCTGGGCCGGCAACCACTGGGCGTGGGTGCCCGGGCATTGGGTCGCAGTGTATTGAGTGGCCGTGTATTGAGCGCATGCAATATGCCGCGCATGTGACGGCACGGGAGAACGGAAGCGGGCTCGCGTATTGAACTGCGATGCGCGTTGCCCTAAGCTGCGCGATCCGGCGGCGGGCATTTCCGTTCGTCCGTCACGGCGAGCCGCCGTCCGATGCACGATCGTCTTCGGACGGTTCGCCGCCGTTTTCTTCCAGACGATACCCACATGAAGGCATGGCTTCTTGCGCTGGCCCTCGCGGCCGGCATGACCGGCGCGCAGGCCGCGTCGTTCGATTGCGCGAAAGCGTCCACGTTCGTCGAACGCGAAATCTGCGGCAATCCGGCGTTGTCGCGGCTCGACGATGCGCTCAACAAGGATTACCAGGACGTCGTGTACGACTTCGGCAACCGGCCGACCGAGGATCCGCCCGAGTATCGCCAGTTCATCGCGAGCCAGAGGGCGTGGCTGAAAGCGCGCAACCGCTGCACCACCACGCAGTGTCTGACCGACAGTTACCGGAAACGCATCGACGTGCTGTGCGGCACGATCGACGTGCCGGCGGAACGCGATCGCGCGAAGTGCCGCAGCAACGACGGGCTGGGCGGGTTGGAACTGCAGCACTGAGCACCGTCGGCAAGCATCGCGCACGGCCAATGACCGGCTACCAGTCGATCCGGTGCTTCTCGTCGGTTTCGCGGTGCCGCCAGTCGTCGTCGGCATGCAGATACTGGCTGGTCGTCGTCAGCGACACGTGCCCGAGGTTGTCGCGCACGAGCCGCAGGTCGACGCGGCCGTCGGCCATGTGCGAGCCCGCGCTGTGGCGCAGCCAGTGCGCGGACGCCTGTTCGAGCACGCGCGCCTGTTCCTCGCCGGCTTCACCGTGCGCACGCAGCCGGTCGGCGGCGAACCGGAACACCTGCTTCACGATCCGGTGCAGCGCCGCGCGCGTGAGCGGCTTGCGCGTGCGACCGACCGGCAGCACGAGCGGCGTGGGCTCGCCGTGCGCGGGCAGCGCCGGCAGGCCGTGCGCGCGCCGGTAGCGCGCAAGCTCGGCCATCATCTCGGCCGTGGCCGGCACGAGCCGCTGCCGGCCGCCTTTGCCGGTCACGTCGAGCCACCAGCGATCGCGCCCGTTCGCGTCGCGTCGCGCGAAGAAATGCCCCATCGTCGTGTCGGCCGCTTCGGTGATGCGCAGCCCGCCGAGATACAGCATCGTGAACACCCAGCGTGCGCGATCCGCATGAAAGGCGGCGCGCGCTTCGTCGCGCGGCATCGCGGCGATCGCATCCTTGACCGCCTGCCACAGCGGCGCGCCGAGATGGCGCGTGACGCGCGGCGCCGGCCGTCGTTGCCGCTGCCGCGACAGCGCGAGCGGATTGCCGGCCAGATAGCCGGCCTGCACGAGCCACGAGAACATCACGTTCAGGATCACCATCGCCTGCCGCTGGCTGGCCGCCGACAGCGGCCCGTAGAACGGCCGCCAGCGCGGGTCGCCGCGCGGCTGCGGTCGGCCGCCGCTCGTCCACCGCACGTCGCC